>JADIMN010000164.1 GCA_017694735.1 Candidatus Alectryobacillus merdavium | reverse complement strand
GTGTTTTAATTATTGATGAAATACATCGTCTTAATAAAGATAAACAGGAGATATTTTTATCTTATTTAGAAGAAAATGCATTTTATTTAGTCGGCACTACTACATCAAATCCATACTATTCCATTAATCATGCTTTTCGTTCTAGATGCTACACATTTGAAGTATTACCTCTTTCAAATTCAAGTGTTGAACAATGTTTAAGAAAAGCAATTTCTAGTGAAAATGGTTTAAATAATAAAATAAAATTAAGCGATAAACAGATTCAAAAAATTGCTTCAATTTCTAACGGAGATTTAAGATACGCTTATAATACTTTGGAATTAATTTATATTACATATTTAGATAAAGATAACATTACTGACGAAGATGTAAAAAATGTTATAAATGTAAATATAAATAATTCGTCAAAAGATGATAACTACTATAATTATGTATCTGGCTTACAAAAAAGCATCAGAGGAAGCGATGTAAACGCTGCTTTATATTACCTATCTGTTTTATGTGCATTAAATGAACTTGATGCTATAAAAAGAAGACTTGTTATTACAGCTTATGAAGATGTTGGTTTAGCTAATCCACAAGCTGTTGATAGAGTTATGAATGCTTTAAAAGTTGTCGATGAAGTTGGTCTACCTGAAGCACTAATTCCACTTGGTTTTGTAGTCTGTGATTTAGCTTTATCACCAAAGTCAAAAGCCGCTAACAATTCTGTTCAAGAAGCATATCATTATGTTACGACTCATCCAATTGATATGCCAGAATATTTAAAATTAAGACCAAAGTTAAGTGAAGAGTATCAATATCCATATGATCGTCCAGATTTATGGGAACAAATACAATATCTACCAAACAGTTTAAAAAATATAGAATTTTATAAACCTTCTTTTAATTCAAAATATGAAAAAGCCTTAAATGATAACTATTCAAGGCTTAAAAGTATATTTAAAAGTAATAATTTAAAACAATTAAAAACTAAGAAATAACTTTGTAAATAATTTTTCTGTTCTCAGGCTTGTTTTCACTGATAATAAATGAATTTTTAATTTCTTTTATTATTTCTTCATAGTTTTCCTTATTTGTGTAAATTTTGCAAAGTTCATCACCTGAATTTACAAAATCACCAATTTTTTTGCTAAGTATAATGCCAGCGCTATAGTCAATTTTGTCTTCAATTTTTTCTCTACCAGCACCTAGTTTCATTGCGAATTCACCGATTTCAAGTGCATCAATTTTTGTAATATAACCAGATTTATTACTTTTAATGCTAATTTCGTATTTAGCTTTTTCAAATTTAGAAGTATTCAAAACATAAGTTATATCTCCACCTTGCGCCTCAACAAATTCAACAAACTTTTTAAAAGCTTCTCCATTTTCGATTTTGCTTTGTAAAAGCTTCTCTCCTTCTTCAAATGAAGCGCAAATTTTTGCTTGTAATAACATAATCGCACCGGCTTTGATACATAATTCAGTTAAGTCTTTTGGACCATTTCCTTTTAAAGTATTTATAGCTTCAATAACTTCTAAATTATTTCCAACCGCTAAACCAAGAGGTTCATCCATGTCGGTCAAAATAGCTCTTGTATCTTTTTTGAAATATTTTCCAATACTAACCATTGTTTTAGCAAGTTCCTCTCCCATTTCTAGAGTTTTCATAAATGCGCCAGATCCAACTTTAACATCTAATAAAATAGAATCAGATCCACTTGCTAGTTTTTTAGACATAATGCTTGAAGCTATCAAAGGAAGACTATCGACTGTTCCAGTTACATCTCTTAATGCATAAAGTTTTTTATCCGCTGGAACTAAATGTCCAGTTTGACCAACAATAGCCATACCAATTTTATTAACTTGAGAAATAAAATTATCTTCACTTATGTTTATTTGCATACCTGGAATAGATTCCATTTTATCTAGAGTTCCTCCAGTATGTCCTAAGCCTCTTCCAGACATCTTAGCAAGTTTTGCACCACAACTTGCAACTAATGGTCCTAAAACTAAACTAGTTTTATCGCCAACACCACCAGTTGAATGTTTATCAACTTTAACACCTTTGATTTTACTAAGATCAATGATGTCTCCGCTGTGCAACATATCATTAGTTAAATTAAAAATTTCTTCATCACTCATTCCTCTAAAAAGTATTGCCATTAATAAAGCACTTACTTGATAATCTGGAATTTTTCCATCAACATAATTAGTAATGAAAAAATTAATTTCTTCGTTAGTTAAAATTTTCCCATCTCGTTTGTGTTCAATAATATCAATCATTCGCATAAAAAATATTTCCTTTTTAATTTATAATATATTATATGGAATTTTACGAACATTTACAAAAAGAGTATGATACAAATACGATAAAAAAATTACAAGAAGAGGAAAATAAGCAAAGAACTTATTGTGTAATTTTAAATGTAAATAAATATAACGAAAATATAATTAAAGATAAGATAATTGAAAAACACCCTTTTGTAAAAAATGGCTACTATATAGATAAAAATATTGGCTATGATTATCTTTTTTCAAATGGCGTTTATTATTATCAAGATGCTGGAAGCATGATGGCAGCATATTTTTTAAACCCTGATGAAAACGATATAATTCTTGATATGTGTGCCGCTCCAGGAGGCAAGACAATAGACATAGCTCTTAAATTAAAAAATAAAGGTTTAATTATAAGTAATGATGTTAATTATTCTAGAGCTAAAACTCTGTCAAACAATATAGAAAACTTAGGTTTTGCTAATGTTTTTGTAACATGCAACGATTTAGATAAAATAAAAAATTTTTATAAATACACATTTGACAAAATCATACTTGACGCACCTTGTAGTGGATCATTTATGTTTAGAAAAAATGAAGAAGCAGCAAAAGATTGGAATATTGAAAAAGTAAAAAAATATGCAATAGAACAAGAAAAATTACTAGAAATTGCAGATATTTTACTTAAAGAAGATGGAATTTTATATTATTCTACATGTTCTTTGTCTAAAGAAGAAAATGAATATCAAATTCAAAATTTTCTAAAAAATCATGCTGGAGAATACGAATTAATTGAGTTAAATAATGAAAATAAATTTTATGATGGCATTAATAATACTGGAATATATATGATGCCATTTATGTATAAATGCGAAGGACAATATATTTGCATTTTGAAAAAAGTCTGCAAAACTCCATTATTTTTTGCAAAAAACAGTTATTTTAATAAAAATAATTTACTTAAAAATATTGATTTAAAGTTTAAATATGAAACAGATGATGGAGTTTATTTATTTAATAATCATTTAAATATGAAATATTTTAATACACTTAGATACGGACTTAAAGTTTATGATATCTATAATAAAAAAATTACTCCATCTCTTTCTTTAGCACGATATTTAGATAACTTAAATTCAATTAATTTAGATGAAAATCAGTTTTTAAAATATATAAAAGGTGAAATCTTAACATTTTCAAATGATATAAAAATAAAAGAAGGCTTTAATATTGTTTCTTATAATGGAATTAATTTAGGTTTTGTAAAAGTAAAAAACAATATAGCAAAAAATTTATATCCTAAAAAATTAAGAATTTAAATTGTAAATTTCTTTATCTTTTTCTTTTAATTTATTATATGTAATTAAACTTTCACTACTTACAATTTCACTTATTTTTGTAGAAGTTAAATCTTTTAATTCATCATATGAATGAAAATTAGTATAGCAAAGTTGAACAACTAATTTTTTATTTGGATATTTAAAAAATTGCAAAGGTCTAAAAGTTCCAAATAAAGTAAATACATACATGTCAGTGTTTTCATTAAGCAATTTAAATGAACCATGGTGATATTCTAATAATCCAGAAAATGGATTTTTATTTCTTCTACCTTCTGGATAAATACACCAATCTCTTTGCTTTTCATTAAGAGATTTTTTTACATCTAATATAACTTTTACTTGCTGTTTTAAATCGTTTCTATCTAAAAACTTGCACTCTAATAACTTTACAGCTTTCCCAATAAATGGGTAATGACTTGCTTCTTTTTTTGAAACAAAACTTAATGGCCTTTTAAGTAGTAAAACAAGAAATAAAGGATCTAGTAATGATTGGTGATTACATACATAAAAGTTAGATTTATTTTCTTTATATTTTACATTTTCAATACCATCTTCTAATAATTCGATATTTAAATCTTTAAGAACGGTTAAAACACAAGATCTAATTTTATTATATTTTTTCTCAAATGGAATTTTATTTCTACGAATATAATAAATTAAAATCCATTGAAAATACCAAAAAATTAGCTTTGGTACGACAATAAATATCGCTTTTAACAATCTAATCATAGTTCTTTTGCTTCCTTTACTCCGCTATCTAAATATTCTACTCTTTCAGCAACAATAATTGGAGTCCCATCTTTATCATTTGCTAAAGAACCCATAATCACTAATAACGTGCCAACTTTAAAAGACATAAATTTACAATGTGGCGAAGAATTCCAATATTTAACTTTAAATCTATAAGTTATTGCACCATCTTCATTATAATTATCAAAAGAAACCATTCTAAAACCATTATCAAGAACTTCTTCTGCTCTACAAACTAAAGAAACACTAGAAATCATTATTGTTCAACCTCACCATAAAGAATTAATGTATTTGGAGAAATAACTAAATTTTTTGTATTAAGTGTTTCCATTTCTGCGTATCCAACATCAGAAATTAAAACTCTTAAATAATGCTCACTACTATAATAAACTTCATTTTCTGCAGGATTTATAAATAAATAAAGTTTTTTAAATTTAGAAGTATCTTGAAACTTTTCTAAATTATAAACAATTTTTATTCCACCATTATTAAGGTTTTCAAAACTAACAATTTCTTCAATTTTTTCGCTTTGAAAAACTTTTAAAAATTCAGCTCTTTTTCTAAAAGATATAATACTCTTAAAATAATTAGCCATATCAAATCTTTGATCAAGTAAATCATATCTAAACATATTGTATTTATCACCACTTTTATAAGTGTTTTGATGCATATTTTTACTTTGTCCAATTTCTTGACCAGAATGGAAAAATGGAATTCCATAACTTAGTAAAACGGTTGCGTTTATAACTTTTATAACTCTTTTAATTTTGCTAAAATCACTGACACCTTTACAAGCACAAATCTTATCGTATAAAACACCATTATCATGACACTCTACATAATTTATACTTTGATTAGCGCTTACGAAACGCCTATTATAACAATAATTTATGCAACTTCCCATAAAGGAAAATTTAAAGCCTTCAATATAAGATAAATCTCCAGTTAAATAACCTTTTTGATAAAAATTATATTCGCTTGTTGAACCTTTAAGGATGTCTCTAAACATATCATTAAAAAATCCAATTTGTGGTAAATTTAATGCATTATTTAAAGAAGTTTTATCTTCATCTGGAAGACTTGTTTGCATATTCCAACCCTCACCGTATATAATAAAATCTTTCTTAATTGATATTGCTTCTCGATAAATTCTATTAATTGTATGTTTATCGGTTAATCCCATTAAATCAAATCTTAATCCATCAATTCCAAACTCTTTAATCCAATAAATACATGCGTCATAAATCATTTTAGAAACCATGGTTCTTTCACTTGCAACGTCATTCCCGCAACCTGATCCAGCACTCATTAAACCGTTGCTTTTTCTTCTAAAATAATAATTTGGGACTGTTTTTTCAAAACTACAAAAACCAGCATCATAAACGTGATTAAAGACAACATCCATAATAACTTTAATTTTATTATGATGAAGGGCTTTAATCATTTTCTTTAAGTCAATAATTCTTGAATAAGGATCGTTTACATCGCTTGCATAAGATCCTTCAGGAACAAAATATTGTTGAGGATCATATCCCCAGTTATATTGGTTATCACTATTAAGTTCATCAACTGTTTGATAATCAAACATTGGAAGAATTTGAACATGTGTAACGCCAAGATATTTTAAATAATCAAGACCAGCTGGATTACCTTTTAAAGTTTGACGTTTTTCTTCAGCTAATCCTAAAAATTTACCTTTATTTTTAATATTTGTATATGGAGAAATTGTCATATCTCTAACATGAAGTTCATATACAACTGCATCTGTATAAGAATTATAGGTTGGAGGAACATCGTTTTCTAAATCAATTCGACATCTTTTAAAATTAATTACAACACTATTTCGACCGTTTGGTGTCGATCCTTTTGCATATGGATCACTTGTTTCTCTAACAACCCCAGAGTTTTGAACTAAATAAGTATAAATTGCTCCATCCCAATTTCCATCAAGTTTTAATCTAAATATACCTTTTGGTTCACGAATCATTTCATAATAGCTATCATGATCTTCGTTTTTTCTAATTTTTAATAAAACATTACTTGCAAGAGGAGCCCATAAAACAAATTCTGTAAATTTATCATTATAGTTAGCTCCTAAATCATCTCCTTCGTATGTATATTTTTCATCAAAATCATCATTAAGTGATACATCATCAACAAAAAGAGGAACAATTCCAAGAGAATCAATTTGAACTTCGTATTTATTTCCAAGTTCGATTGGATAAGGTGTTTTACATTCATAAATTGATAAACCTAGCATATTGGAAGTCTTTAAAATTTGTAAATAATTAATTTCAAAATCATTTTTAACAATTCTTATCTTCATATTTTCTGGCTTTGCTTGCATTGAAAATATAGCGACTCTTATAGTAGTAAAATTAATTAATTTTGCATCAAATGACGTTTCTCTCATACTTTTTCTCCCTTTCTTAAATATTTATTCAATTATTACGATAGCAGTTGCATATTCTTTTTCATGACTAATTGAAACCTTGTATATCTTTTCCTTATATTTAATATATGGTTTTCCGCTATCATAATTTAAAACTTCGATTTCATTAAGATTTTCTTTAAAAATAGATGACCCATAAGCTTTTATAAATGCTTCTTTGGCAGCAAATCTTCCAGCGAGAAAGGCTAATTTATCTAATTTTTTGTTAAATATATTTTTTTCCTCGATAGACAATATTTTTTTTGCCAATAAATCAGCGTTTTCAATATGACTAAGCTTAACTAAATCTATACCAAATTCCATCATGCTTCTCCATTTTTAATATCATCAAGTTGTTCTTGGCATTTAACTAAAACTTTATTTCCTCTAGATGGAATAGAACTTACGCTTTCAACAATTCCATCGCTAACTAGCATATCAAAGAGTTTTCCTGCTCTAGCAAAGCCTATAGAGAAAGTTCTCTGAATTACGGAAATTGAAACGGTCTCTCTATTAAATGCAAATTCTTTAACTTCTTCATATAAAGAATCAGAGTGCTGTTTATAACTATTGATATAAGCATCGGCATCGCTTGTCTCTTTTGCTTGTTGAGCTTTTTGAACAATATTTAAAAATTCTTCATCATATTGATAAGGATATGTATTTTTTAAATACGCAATTACATTTCTAATTTCTTCACCTAAAATAAGCGGTGATTGAACTCTTAATAAACCATTTTTAGATACTGCATTTCCAGATACAAGCATATCGCCATGACCTAGTAAATTTTCAGCGCCGAGTTCATCTAAAATAATTTTAGAGTTAGTTCCATCTTTTACACTTAAAGCAACACGAGTTGGAATATTAGATTTAATTAAACCGCTTATTACATCAGCACTTGGTCTTTGAGTAGCAACAATCATGTGAATTCCAGCTGATCTTGCCTTGCTTGCAAGTCTTACGATGTCTGAAGTTACTGTTTTATCTTGATTGACCATATCTGCAAACTCGTCAATAATCAATACTATAAAAGGAATTTCTTGCCCATTTATTTGTCTTTGATAGGCGTTATATTCAGAAATATCTACACAGCCAACTTCAGAAAAAATAGTAAATCTATTATCCATTTCTTCACAAAGTTTAGCCATCGTTGGTCTTGCATCTTCAATTGTAGTTACTGGAGGACACAATAGATGAGGACAATCCTTATATCTATTAAATTCAACTATTTTTGGATCTATAAATATGAATTTTAAATATTTTGGCGAAATTCTCATCATTAAAGATATAACAAAATTTTGTACAAGAACAGATTTTCCACTACCTGTTTCACCACAAACTAGCATATGAGGAGTCTTTGTAAGATCGCATATAACGTAGTCATCGTTAATATCCTTTCCAAAACATATATCTAATTTAGTATTATCAATAGGTGGCATATTTTTCATGACATCATAAAATCTAACAATGCTAGATTTCATATTTGAAACTTCAAAACTGGAGGTAGTTTTGCCAAAAACAATCTTTTCAAAACGCACTTTTCTTCCAGATAAAGCCATTGATATATCATCAATATACTTATCTAAGCTTGAAATTGGAACACCATCATTAGGTTGTATATCAAACCTAGTAACTGTAGGACCAACCTTATAAGAAATCGCTTTTGCGCCAACACCAAGTTGTTCAAATTTTGCATTAATTTTTTCGATAGTTTCTTCAGCTAATGCTTTATTTTCTTCTAAATTTTCATCATCTTTAATATTTTGCAAAAATTTATCGATATTAAGTGGTTTAAAGTTTTCGTAATTATAACTTTTAACGTTATTTTTTGTTATAACCGTTTCATCATTTTTAACCACATTGTTCTTTTTTTCTTCTACAATTGGAGAATCAACTTTTACATAATTATCTTCACTTTGTTTTGCATCAAACGATAAATTATTTTCTTTTTTGATGGAAGTTTCATCTATGTCAACAGTATTATTTAATTTACTTGCTTCTTGTAATTCATTTTCATCGACTGTTATTGAATCATCATTAGATTTATTTAAATTCATTGTAGCTGACGATGAAGTTTCACTATTAACAAGATTTGATTGAGAGATATTCTGGCCTTTATTTAAATTAAATATTTCAATAAACATTAATGCAGAAAAAATATCCCTTCCTTCAATAACTTTGTTAATAAAAGTTTCATAGTCTTTTAATTCATTAATAGATTCTCCAACAAATAAATTTGCTAAATTAGTTGATGATTTAAAAAACCATTCTCTTAACTGAATATTATTTAAAGCGACACCACTAGGAGCCATTTTTATGTTTTTAATCTCGTTAAATAAATTTTTCATTTCATCAATTAATGATCCAACATCCGATGATTTTGGATTATTATAGATGCTGTCAAAATCATCAATAAATTGTTTTCCTAGTTTATTACAAGTACTTAAAGCATCACTCATTTGAATAAATAAAGTGTTTTGCTCATTACTTTTATCATTAACATCTTCTTTAACTTCAATATTTGAAGTTGTAGAAGAATCTTTCTTATCAGTAATTTCTTCACCGGTTAATAAATCAACATTAGTAAATGTAACAAGACTAACATCTGATTTATTTTCAAATTGATCATTTAATTTAATAGCTGAAGGAGTTTCTTCACTAGTTTCATCAGCTTTATTAACGCTTATATTATTTGCTTCATTTATAGAATTACTAACTATTTGCTCTTCTTCAACCTTAACATAATTTAAATTTTCATTATCATTTGATTGAACGCCACTCTCATCACTTGCTAACTTTTCATAATTAGAATTTTGAACGTTTTCGTTGATAAAATTTGCACCCTTAGAAGTATCTGTTTCATGTGAATCAATAATAACTTGAGTATTGCTTGAATCTAGCAAAGTTTTTTCACTATTTTCTTTATTTGAAATTGAAATATTTTCTTGGTTAGATGAGCTTTTTTGTAAAATTAAAAGTGCTAATTTTTTTAATGGTTTATAAAAAGTAAAAAGAACAAATAAAATAATTAAAATTGTGGAAACGCTAACTACAATACTTAAAAATGCAGATTCAGAACCAGCTAAATTAAAAATAGCAATCAAAACATAACCTAATATGCCACCACTATAAAACGAATTTGAAAGAGTCAGCACATCACTCCAAATATTGTTTTTTACTGAATCAAAATAATTATTAAAATAATTAGCACTACTAAAAACAATGTTATTATGATCTAAAGAATTAAAACTAGAAGTATAAGTTAAAATTATGCTTAAGCCTAAAAATAAAAATATTAACCCAAGTTTAATAAAGAAATTATGAAAAACTTTTATATCTCTTACAAAAAGTAGTTTTATCCCATAATAAAACAAAAAAGCGAGCGGAAAAACAAATAGATTTCCAAAAACAAAAACCATTCCAAAGAAAAGAAATCTAGAAACATATCCATATGGAACACATATTAAAAGTGCAAAAAGAACAAGCACAAGGCCACAAATAGATTTTAAATGTTTTTTACTTATCACACTCGATAATTTTGGCATATAAAAAATTATAAAACATTTTTATTTATTTATAAATAAAAATCTAAAAAAATATTTAAGTTTTGCAAGAAATTTTATATTAGTCAATTATTAATATTTCAGGTTCAATAACAGGATTTCTTAAAGTAGACTTTCTTGTAAATCTTGAAACGGTTTCAATTATTTCATCTTTGCATTGTGTAGTATCAAAATTATCGCTAGATAAATGTTTATTAACTATATCAACAAAAAGATTTTCAATTGATTTTAATATACCTTCACTCTCTTTTAGATATAAATAACCTCTCATTTGAATATCTGGACCGCCAACAATTTTCTTTTCACTTAAAGAAACTAGAAGCGACATAACTATAATTCCATCTTGGCTTAATTGATTTCTTTCTAAAATAATATCATTTGCAACATCACCCACACCAATACCATCAACCATTAAAGAACCAACACGAATTTTTTCATTTTCAATCGATGCAACTGAAATTACGTCATTGTTAAATGTTGCTTTCATACCGCAGTCAAGTAGAATAACATTTTTATGATTTAATCCAACATTCATTGAAGTTGCAATTTCAGCATTTGCAATTAAATCCTTATATTGTCCTTTAATTGGAATGAAAAATTTTGGATGAATTAAAGATATGAAAAGCTTAATATCATCTTCACTTGGATGCATTTTAATAATTTGTTTTTTAGATATATTTATTACATGACAATTTGTTTTATAAAGTTCGTCTAAAACACTGACTGCCATAACTTCAAAGTTGTTTGAAGGAGGACATAACAATAAAAATGTATCGCTTTCTTCTAAATATAATCTTTTATCTTTAATATCTCTTAAAGCGAGCATAGAAATTTTTTGATATAAAATATCGCCCATTCCCATAATTAAAACGCAGATATTTGAGTCTTTAAAAGATGAAATCGCATCGCTTTTAATAATATCATCTTCCTTTAATGAAATAATTCCTTCATCTAATAATGATTTAACGATTGCTTTTGTTTCTTCGTCGTATAAGTAAATTTTTCTCTGATCGTTTAATGCTTCATAAATTGTTTCAACTACATTGTAGATTCTTTGTGAATATAAAGCGACAAACAATCTTCCACTAGCTTCATTAGCTGCTTCAGAAACATAACTTGTAGCCTTATGAGATGGAGAGGTATAACCTTTTCTTGTACAATTTAGTGAGTTCATCAATAATAAATAATTATTATCATCAGCTAGCTTTGAAACGGCTTTAAAATCAAATTTGAATCTATCAAAAGATGTATATTCAATTATGTAATCTCCTGAAAAAACAATATTTCCTTTACTACTAGCAATAGCTACACCACTTGTATCTGGAACACTATGTGCGGTTTCAAAATAAGTTATTTTTCTATTTGCTACATAAAACTCATCGCTTGGTTTAACTAAATGAATATCAAAATTATTTATATCTTGCTTATTGTATTTTAATATGTAATTAAAAATATATCTTGTAAAACTGCTCATATAAATTGGAGCTGGTGCAATTGAATAAAAATAAGATAAAGCTCCTAAAGTATCATCATGTCCGTGTGTAATAAAATAAGCCTTTACTCTATTTTTATTTTCTTTTAAATAAGAATAATCAGGTATTACAAAATCAACCCCGCTTTCAAATTTATCAGGATAACCAATTCCACAAGAAACAACAAAAATATCATCATTTATCTCAACACAAAAACAATTATTACCATTTGTATCAAGACCACCAAGTGCTACAAAACTAATTTTTTCTTCCATATTTTTTTACCTTTTTATTTAACCTAATTTATTATAAATTTTTTGTTCTTTTGAATAATATTTTTCGCTTTTAATGTAAGGTTTATCATTATTATCATATTCAAACTCAATAACTTTAATATCATCGTCAGTAAATATCATGTAACTTTTATCTAAACTACCTTTTGGAAATGTCATCGAACCAGGATTTAAATATATTCCTTTTCCTAATTTTTGCATAAGAGGAATGTGGGTATGACCTTTAAGAAGAATCTCATTTTCTTTCAATTCCTTTATATCATATGTATCATCATCCCCATGTATTAAATAAAAAGTTTTATCACTTAATTTAATGGCATTAAATTTTGGTAATTTAAATTGTAATACCATTAAATCAACATCACTTTCACAATTTCCCTTACATGCAACAATTTTATTAGAAAACAAATTCAAAGTTTCAAAACAAAATTTTGGATCATAATCTTCTTCGACATAATTTCTAGGACCATTATACAAATTGTCTCCTAGTAAAAAAAGATAATTAAAATTGTTTTCTTCCATTAACTTTTTTATATACAAACAAGCTCTTTTTGAACCGTGAATATCACTACAAATTAAAATTTTCATAAAAAAATGTGTCTTTAATTTACTTTATAATTATAAATTATAAT
>JADIMN010000163.1 GCA_017694735.1 Candidatus Alectryobacillus merdavium | reverse complement strand
CTATTAGACCATATGAAGATTGTTGTACAATTTTTAAACCAAAAAATCCTAAAACCATGCCAAAACTTGATGAAGTTTTATTTTATGAATCTAAGGTCGACTATGATAGTTTAATAGAAGAAGCCATTAATAATATTGAAAAAATTGAAATTAAAAAAGAAAAATTTGAAATATAAAAAAAGAAAGTTTTATAACTTTCTTTTTTATATCTTTTTATATTTAAGTTTGTAATTAAACTATTTTGCTAATTTAGCTTTTGCATCATTAACAAGTGATGTGAAAGCTTTAGGATCATGAATAGCAAGTTCACTTAACATTTTTCTATTTACTTGAACGTCTAATAGTTTTAAACCATGCATAAATACTGAATAAGAAATGTTGTTTAATCTACAAGCAGCATTAATTCTTTTAATCCAAAGTTTTCTGTAATCATTTTTTAATTGTTTTCTATTGATATAAGAATATCTTAAAGATCTTAAAACTTGTTCTTTTGCAGTTTTAAATAAGATATGTTTGCTACCAAAATAACCGGAAGCTTGTTTAATAATTTTCTTTCTTCTTTGTCTTGTAACAGATCCGCCTTTTACTCTCATTTTTACTTCCTCCTTTACTTAATAAGAAATTTAACTCTCTTATAATCACTATTTGAAATTAATCTAGCGTGTCTTAAATGTCTTTTTTGCTTTGTGGTTTTATTTGGAGCTAGATGTCTTCTTTTTGTACAATCTCTTTTTAATTTTCCTGAGCCTGTAATTCTAATTCTTTTCATTAAAGCTCTTTTACTTTTCATTTTTGGCATAAAATTTTCTCCTCTCACTTTTTAATATTTGAAGATAATACAACAATTAAATTTCTTCCTTCTAAATTTGGTTGTTTTTCAATTGTTGAATAATCTTTAACTAACGTAATAAATTTTTGAAGAACTTCTTCACCGACTTCAGTATGTGATAATTGTCTTCCTCTAAAACGTACGACAACTTTAACTTTGTTTCCGTCTTTGAAGAATTCAATAGCTTTTTTTGCTTTGATTTCTAAATCGTGGAAACCGATTTGTGGAGTTAATTGTATTTCTTTAATTTCAATTATATGTTGTTTCTTTTTTGCTTCACGTGCTTTTTTCTGATTTTGGAATCTGTATTTTCCATAATCTAATATTCTACAAACAGGTGGTTTTGCATCTGGAGCAACACATAATAGATCTAAACCGTATTCATATGCTTTTTCTAGTGCAGCATATCTTTTTAATACGCCTAATTTTTCACCATCAGGTGCAATTACAAGTACTTCTGGGAATCTAATTAATTCGTTAACTAAATCTCCATTAGATTTGTTACCTTTTTTATTGTTGTTAGGTATTGGTTGATTGTTATTGATAATACTTTCCTCCTAAATATAAAAGTGGATACGCTGAGGTACCCACTTAAACTTACAATAATCATCTTACTGTAGCATTTACCAATTAATTGATTAATCTGGTGGAAGTGGGAACTTCTCTTTCTACGTTATGTCCGTTTATTATGATATCAATAATTATTATAATTATCAAGCGATTTTTTTATTTTCTATCTTTTGGCAATTTCTTTTCTTTAATATCGCTTAAAACAATGTCAATAAATTTTTCTATTGTTGTATTGACTTGGTCGTTTTTTGAATAAACTCTATAAGTAAGAGTGTTTTCATTCATTTCTTTTTCGCCGATAACTATAGAATATGGAATTTTCTTAATTTGAGTATTTCTCATTTTATAAGATAATTTTTCGTTTGAATCATCTAAGAAAACTCGAATATTGTGTTTTTCTAGCTCCTCTTTAATTTTGTTTGCGTATTCTAAATGATATAAGTTATTTACAGGAACTATAGCGACTTGAATAGGCGACAGCCATGTTGGGAACGCACCGGCAAAGTTTTCTGTAATAATTCCTATGAATCTTTCAATAGAACCTAAGACAGCTCTATGAAGCATTATAGGTCTTATTTTGTTTCCGTTTTCATCAATATAAGTTAAATCAAATCTTTCAGGAAGATTCATATCTAATTGAATGGTGCCACATTGCCAAATTCTATTCATCGAGTCTTTTAATTTAAAATCTAGTTTTGGACCATAAAATGCTCCATCTCCAGGGTTTATAATAAATTCTTTATTTGATTTTTCACAAGCTTCTTTTAATATTCTCTCACTTTCATTCCAAATTTCGATATCTCCGATATATTTGTTTTCAGGTCTAGTTGAAAGTTCGATATGATAGTCTAGTCCAAATATAGAATAAATATCATCAAATATTTTTAATAATTTTGATATTTCATCAATTAATTGATCTTTTCTAAGAAATATATGTGCATCATCTTGTGTGAATGTTCTTACTCTAAACAATCCATTTAAAGCTCCGCTTGCCTCGTGTCTATGGACCAAGCCTAGTTCTCCAAGTCTAATTGGTAAATCTTTGTAAGAGTGTAGAGAATTTTTATAAATTAACATACCGCCTGGACAATTCATTGGTTTAATTGCATATTCTTTTCCATCAATTGTAGAAGTGTACATATTATCTTTGTAATTTTCCCAGTGTCCGCTAGTGATCCAAAGTTCTTTTGATAACATTGTTGGTGTTTTACAAAAAACATAACCATTTTTTGCGTGATAATCATACCAAAAATTTTCAAGTTCATTTCTTAAAATCATACCATTTGGTAAGAAGAATGGAAAACCAGGACCGTACTCAGAAATCATAAACAAGCCAAGTTCTTTTCCTAATTTACGGTGATCTCTTTTTTTACGTTCTTCTAAAAGTAGTAAATAATCATTTAAATCTTTTTCTTCGAAGAAAGATACACCATAAATTCTAGTTAACTGTTTGTTGTGAACGTCTCCTCTCCAATAAGCTCCAGCGATATTTAATAATTTAAAATGTCTGATATATTTAGTAGAAGGTAAGTGTACTCCTGCACATAAATCAGTAAAACTTCCTTGGGTGTATATTGTTATTTGATTTTCAATTCCGTTAATTAATTCTATTTTATATTCATCATTAGCAAATATTTTTAATGCTTCATCTTTTGTGACTTCTTTTCTAATAAAATTATTATCTTCTTTTGATAATTTTTTCATTAAATTTTCGATTTTTGTTAAATCTTCTTCTTTTAATTGATAGTCGCCTAAATCAACATCGTAGTAAAATCCTTCTTCGATAGCTGGTCCAAATCCGAGCTTTGCATTTGGAAATAATTTTAAGATTGCTTCTGCCATTAAGTGAGAAGTTGAGTGATTTAAAATTTCAAAAGATTCTTTATTTTTATCATCAGCGTATAAAAAGCTAATTTCACAATCATTATTGATTTTTGATTGCATATCATAAATTTTGTCATTAATTTTATATGCAATAACTTGTTTTAAATTTTCTAGATTTAAAGCTTTCGCAACTTGAAATCCATTTAAATTATCTTCTAGTTGGTTTTCAATTTTGTTGTAAATTATTTTCATATTTTTCCCTCCTATAATATAAAAACCCTTATGAGAAAACTCATAAGGGCGAAATTAATCCGTGTTACCACCTTATTTCCGTATAAACGGCACTTATCATACTTTTAACGCAAGTGTTACGACAAAATTACTTTTGATGCTCCAAAGTGGTAGCCATATATCTTTTATTTAAGACTTTCACCAAACTCTTAATCGCTAAGATAAAACAATATATAGCCATGTCTTTTTCATAGCATAAATATTTTATAATAATAGAATTATTTTTCAATAGATATAAATAATATTATGAATTATAGTTGTTTAACGCACAATAAGAAGCACCTATTAAACCAGCATTTTGAGAATTTTTAGCAATTTTAATCGTAACATTTGGATTTAACTTAATTAAATCATCAAAGAAGTACTGACTAGATTTAATTACTCCTCCAGACATTACAATTACATCAACTTCAAAATATTTTTTGATGTATTGAATTAAGGAAGAAATATTTTTAATCCAAACATCATAAATTTTTAAAGCTAACTCATCTTGTCTATCTTTTAACAAGAAAAAGTGATAAGCGTTTTCGACTTCAAGACTATTTAATTTGCAAAGTCTTACAATACCGTTTCCAGAAAAAAGTTTCTCAAACTCGTAATAACTATCTTTATATTTAATTGTTCTATGACCTATTTCATCATCGGCAACAATAATTCTTTTATTTCTTACTAAAGCGCCTCCAACGCCAGTGGAGATTGTTATAAAAAATACAGTTTCATAACCTTCTCCGTTTCCAAGAACCGCTTCACCAAGAGCAGCGACAGCAGCGTCGTTAAGGATAGTTGTGGTGAGATGAAATTTTTCATTAATAAATTCGGCTAGTGGAATATTTTTAATTCCAATATTTGGTAGTTCTGGAATAAAACCATCCCATCTTACCTTTCCTGGAACGCCCATGGCAATGCCAACAACATCTTTTGAAAGGCCGATTTCTTCTATAATTTTGGCAACTTCTTCTAAGAAAGCTTCAAGAGAACCGGTTAAAGTATTTTTTATAAGTACTTTTTCAATTTCGTATTTTTCATTTATTAAAGCACATCTTAAATTTGTGCCGCCAATATCTAGTGCTATAGCTTTTTTCATATTATACGTCTCTTATTTCTGGAACATATACAATTCTCATGAAGTTTGTATTTCCACTTCCAGTAGGTGTACCTCCAGCTACGATTACAGTGGACTTTGAAGGAATTTTATACTTAATTGCATTCATTAAGGCAATTACTTCCATTTCTTCGATAAAGTCTGGCATAACTGTAGTTGGAATATAACTTGAAAATACGCCCCAATATAAACCAAGACTTTCAGCGGTCTTTTTATTATTTGTGACAGCAACAATTGGACAGCAAGGTCTTGCTTTAGATATTCTTATTGCTGTTCTACCAGTTTCAGTAAAACAAACAATAAGCTTAGCGCCAATTAAAAGTGCTGTATTTGCAATTGAATTAGCGATAGCGTCGTTGTTGTCTTTATTTGAAGAGTCGTAAGCTTCAACGGCAAGTTTTTCGTAATCAAGATATTTTTCCATCTTTCCAGCAATTTTTGCTTGCATGCTACAAGCTTCTATTGGATAAAGACCATTTGCTGATTCTCCAGAAAGCATGACACAATCACTTGATTCAGTAACAGCTGTTGCAACATCGCTTACTTCAGCTCTTGTAGGGTTAGGGTTAAAAGTCATGCTGTCCAACATTTGAGTAGCAGTAATAACTGGTTTTCCTAATTCACGGCATTTTTTAATTAATTTTCTTTGAATAATTGGAACATCTTCAGCTGGAATTTCAACACCTAAATCACCTCTTGCAATCATGATGCCATCACTTTCTTTAATAATTTCATCTAAGCAAGTTAAAGCTTCTTGATTTTCTATTTTTGATATAATTTTAATTCCAGGTTTATTGTTTTCTACTAAAATTTCTCTAATTTTTCTTACGTCTTCAGGAGATCTAATAAAACTAGCAGAAATAAAATCAACATCGTTTTTACAACCAAAAATTAAATCATTTTTATCTTTTTCTGAAATAAAAGGAAGTGAAAGATGTATTCCAGGGATATTAACTCCTCTTCTGTTTTTAATAGTATGTGTATTTAAAGCCTTACAAACTAATTCTTTATTTTCCTTATCTTTATCAATAATTTCTAATTCTAATTTTCCATCATCGAGTTTAACAATATTTCCAACATTTAAATCATCATATAGTTTATCAAATGTAACAGAAAATTTTGTTTCATCTCCTAGAACTTCATGCATGCAAATTCTAACAATAGATTTGTCCTTAATTGTAGCTTTGCCATCTTTAAATTCGTGTGTTCTAATCTCTGGACCTTTAGTATCAAGCATAATTGGAACACAAATGTTTTCTTCTTTTTCAATTTCTCTAAGAAGATCAATTTTCTTTTGATGTTCTGGATATTCGCCATGAGAAAAATTAATTCTCATACAAGACATACCAGCCTTAATTAACTTAATTAAAGTTTCTTTGTTGTCGCTAGCTGGTCCAATAGTGCAAACAATTTTAGTGTTTCTTTTAATATTGTACATCTTGTTTTACCTCGTAAATTAATCTAAATTGTCAATTATTTCAATCATATCATTTGATACTAAACTCTCTTTTTTAAGAGCTTCTAGTATATCTTCGTGAACAAGTTTTCCATCTTTGATTCCAACACATACTCCAGTAATACCTTCAGTCAATAATTTAACTGCGTAGTATCCCATTTGAGTTGCTCTTACTTTTTCCATAGCAGTAGGAATACCGCCTCTTTGAGTATGTCCTAATATGGTTAATCTTGCGTCCCAATCTGTGTTTTCTTGAATATCTTTTAATAATTTTTCACTGTCAATTAATTTTTCTGCAATAACTATTAATTCAAACATTTCGCCTTTGTTTCTTCTAGCTTTTAAATCATCAATAACTTGTTGATTAGATAACATATGATTTTTAGAAATAACAATGTTTGCTCCTGTAGCAATAGCACTGTATAAAGCTAAATCATCACATCTATTTCCCATAACCTCAACCAACATACATCTAGAATGTGATTTTCCGGTATCTTTAATTTTTTCAATTTCTTCAACAATAGTATTTAAAGAAGTATCAAATCCAATTGTAATATCAGTTGATGATATATCATTATCAATTGTTCCAGGCAATCCAACACAACGAATTCCCATTTCATCTAATTTCTTAGCGCCCATATATGATCCGTCTCCGCCAATAACGACGATAGCGTCTATTCCGTGCTTTTTAAGTTGTTCAACTGCCTTTTTTCTTACTTCTAGTTCTTTAAATTCTGGTAGTCTAGCGCTTCTAATGATAGTTCCGCCTTTGTTTAAAATTTCATCAACATCTTCTTTAGTAAGTTTTTTAATATTTCCTTCAACCATTCCTTTATAGCCGTCGTAAATAGCAAAAACTTCTATTCCTTTTTTTAAAGCTGCACAAGTAACTGCACGAAGAGCTGCGTTCATTCCAGGAGCATCTCCGCCTGATGTTAAAATTCCTATTTTCATATATTTATTCTCCCGAATTATTACTTAAATATAATATCATAATTTTTATGATATATATATGAGAAGTTTTTTAATGATATTTATGCAAAATAAAAGATATTTTCTTTAAGTTCAAAAATTTGTGATAATATAATTGCATGGGAAAAATTAAAGATACCTCCATTTTCAAAATCGACAGTAATTCTATACTTTCAGATTATGGAAATTATATTTTGACTGATTTATATCTTCCAATTATTGGAAGTGAAAGTTTTTCTTTATATCTTTTTTTGGTATATAAATTAAAAGAAAATAAAAAAACATTAAGCGTAGAAGAAATATTACTTGGATGCAATTTTAATATTAATTCTTTTCTAGAAGCAAAAAAACTTCTTGAAGGTGTTGGGCTAATTAAAACATATGAAAAAGAACAAGATTATTTAATAGTTTTATATTCGGCTAAATCTCCAAAAGAATATTTTAAAGACATTGTTTTAAAAGGTTTGTTGCTTCAAGCGATTGGAAAAGAAAAGTTTGAAAAAATATTATCTAAATTTTCAAATAAGATTGATAGAGCTGGGTATAAGGAAATAACCTCAAGTTTTTCAGATGCATTTAATGTTGATTTAGATAATATTGATTTCTCTTATAATATTGAAAATAATGATTTTTTAATAGATGTAAAAAGTAAAGATCCAAAATTTATTTTTGATACTCAATATTTTATGGACTTATGTGAAAAGGATTATAAGATTACAAAAGACGATTTAGATGTTTCTGCTTTAAAAATAATTAAAAAATTATCTTCACTTTATTCTATAAGCGAAGATAATATGGCTATTAAATTAAGCGAGAATATTAATTATTTAGGTGAGCCAGGAAAAAGAATTGATTTTAAATCCTTGGAAGAGAGTTGTTATGATGATTTAATTTTTGTTTCTGTAAATAAAAAGAAAAAGAAGATAACAGAAAAGATATCTAGCTCAACAAATATTGCTAAAAAAATTGAAATTATGGAAAATTACTCTCCTTTACAATATTTAAGTTTAAAACAAGGGAATACAGCAGTAGTAAGAAGTGATGCTAACTTAATAAATTTTCTTTCTTTAAAGTTGGGCCTTGAAAATGCAGTTATTAATGCTTTAATTGACTATGTTTTGGAAAAAAATGACAATCGTTTAAGTGAAAATTATGTAAAGAAAATTGGTGCAAATTTAAAAAGATTAGATATTAAAAACGCAATTGATACGATGAACTATTTAGAACACTCAACATCAAGCAGCAAAACAAATAATAATCAAAAAATTGAAGAACCTAAAAAAATTGAAGGGACAAATAATAATGCTGAAGAAGAATTCGATCCTGAAGTCGATGAGTTTTTAAAGGAGTTAAATGATGGAATATAAAATTAGTGATAAATTAAATATTTTTTCTTCTTTTAAAAACGAAAACAACAATGAATTAATTAAGATTTTTGAAGAAATTAAGTCTGATGAAAAGTATTATGATCAATTAATTAAACTCGGATTAAATGATGAAAAAATAAAAGAATATCTTTTAACAATTTATTCAAATTATAAAAATACAAAAATATGTGAAAATTGCAAGGGTTTTGATAGCTGTCAGTCTACAACAAAACATTATTTGAATAAACTAATGTATGAAGACGGGGTTGTTTATAATGAGTATAATTTGTGTAAATATGGAAAAGACAAAAGTATTTCAAAAAATCTTATTATTTATAAAGATGCTCCAAAAGAGTATTTTGATGGAAATTTAAAAATCGATGCTCATAAAGTTAGAGTACCATTATTAAAAAAATTCAAAGCAATTTTAGAACAAAACGATGAAAAACCTTTTGTTTTTATTACATCAAATAATAAAAGTGGAAGTACTTTAATATCTTGTCAATTTTTAAAAAAATATGTATCAAGTAATTTAAAAAGTGGTGCAATTCTTGATTCTTTTAAATTAATTGAAAGTCTAAATGATCTTTATTTTCAAGATAAAACTTTATTTAACGATAAATTTAATCAAATTGCTTCAATAAATTTCTTAATACTAGATAAACTTTCAAGAGCTAATATTACAGAATTTAAGCGTGATAACATAC
>JADIMN010000162.1 GCA_017694735.1 Candidatus Alectryobacillus merdavium | reverse complement strand
GTATAAATATTTTAAAAATAATATAAAAAATGACTAATATATTTGAGCAAATCAGTAATAAAATACTAGAAAATAATTTATTAAATGAATTACAATCATTATCTACATTTAAGGAAAAATATGATTATTGTAAATCTCATTTAGAACAAATATCTTCTGGTTCTTCAAGATATGTATTCAAATTAAATAATGATTGTGTCTTAAAATTAGCCAAAAATAGTAAAGGTATAGCACAAAACGAACAAGAAGTAGATGTATATAATGATTCTGCTACTAATGGATATAAAGAATTATTTGCACCTATCATAAAATATGATGAAAACAACTTCTCATATATAATTATGAAATTAGCACAAAAATGTACTCCATCTTTATTTTATAAATTAACTGGTATAAAAATTAAAGATATGAGTAGTTTATTATTATATTTCAAATTCGGTTCTAGACGATTTGAAATATCTCATAATTTATTAGATATAATAAAAAATAATGAATTTTTTGCATTATTATCTTCATATGTGGAAGATTATAATATACCACATGGTGATGTTAGTCGTATATCAAGTTATGGTATAATAGATGACAGAATAGTTCTGGTTGATTATGGATTATCAGAAGAAATATATGATTCTTATTACAGAATGAATGAATCTGTAAAAATAGTATATGATGATATAAAAATTGTTAAAGGTGAATTAGATGTTATTAATATAATGAAAAATGCAAAATATACTTTAAGAATGTTATATGATAGACATTTAGATTTATATATGATTGGAAATGCTGAAAAATATATGCATATAGATTTACTAAAATATATAAACAGATATAGTGAAATATTTGATAGTATTATTTCAGAATATAAAGACATTGAAGCATATTGGGAAGATGGTCATTTACAAGGTGATGAAAAAGGTTCATGGTTATATACTTTTAAATTTAATCCGAATACTGCTGATAAATCAGAATTAGGTTTTGATGGCTATGATGCTGAATATAGATTATCATATGGTGTTATATATACAAGAGAATTTAATTTAGAAGATATTCCATTATATAAAAAATTAGATATAGAATATAAAAATACTTTACCTTATGATTCTTATTATTAAATTTATAAAACATTTATAAATCAAAAAGCTGAGAAATTATTTTATCTATTTCATCATATTTTTCGTCATCAATTAATTTTTCTATCATTATTTGAATATTCTCATCTATATATGGTATTGGTAAATTTTCTAAATTAATTCTACCAATTTTATTTTCACCATACAATAATTTATTTAATTTTTCATATACTTGACTATTTAATAATCCTATTAAACATTTTGAACTAATAGGAATATTTCTTTTTATGAAGAAATTAGCACTATTTAATGTTAATGATTTAGTTGTATCAATAGCAAAATTCATATTTCTAGAAACTGTTTTATATACAATTTTTTCATCATTTCGGTATAAATTATCTGGTGCTACCTGCTGCAAATTATTTCTATCATAAATTATAAATTTACTAGGTTCTTTAATTTTATATTTTGTTATATCTTTTCCTGTTATTATTGGTTCAGAATTATATACTTTTTTATCTAATAATTTTTCTTTATTATTTCCAGTAACAATTCCTAATGCAAATATAGAATCTGATAATGAATATTTTTTCTTTGTAAAAATTTTATCTATAAATATTTCATCTTCTTTTGAAATAGGTCTAATATAATTAAATGGTATTTTATTAATTATGTTTTTATTAATTTTTTTATTATCATAATAAAAATAATCAGATTTCTCGTTGTTTAATATTAAACTAATTATAGGAAACATTGTTCCTGAAAATGTTGAGCCATAAGAATTTATACATTCAATATTAGAATTAGATAATATCCATTTTCTTAAATTTGTGTATTTTTTAATATTTAATATATTTTCAGGTAATATGTATATGGATTTTTTTAAAGATATAGTAGCAGAATATCTAATAAAATATTCTAAACTATCTTCATAATAATCATTTAATGAAAAAGCTGATACATCTATATTTGCACCATATGGTGGATTACATAAAATATAATCAACTTTTAGTTTATTTTTTGATATGTATTGACCAAAGTCACATTTATATATTTGTGGCTTTATATTTGTATTCTTAAATTTAATATAATAATTTGTTATGCAACATAATATTGCTAATTCATCATTATCTATTCCTATTATTTGTTCTGGGTTTGTTATTTTTGAATTAAATAATAAATTTCCACTACCACAAGCAGGATCTAATATTACATCTGTATCTTTGATATTTAAATGTGATACAATTTCTTCTATCATTTTATTGCTTGTATAAAATGAACCTTTTGCTAATCTAATATTTTTAGCACTTAAATATTGATATATTGTTCCCATCAAATCATTTTCTTTTTTTGTATTATCTGGGATAGTAATATGTAGATTTTTATCTAAATAATTAAATTCTTTTAATTTAAATCCTAATAAAATATAACTAACTGAATATAAAATATTACCAACACTAATATTATCATTTAATAATTTTAATAATGATTTCAAAAATGGAATTGTTTCTTCTTTATATAAAATATTATGAATTGGTAAAACATACTCTTTTTCTAATTTTTGTTGTTTTGTGATATTAGTGTTTGTTCTATTATTTGTGCATGTTTTATATTTGTTTTTCATATTTTTATTTAATCATATTTTTAATTATATGAAAAACATAATATAACATTATAATTAATTCAATATTATTAAATAAATGTTCATAGATATAAGTAAAAGGAGATTCAAAACGAATCTCCTATAATATTATGATATTTTATCTTCAAATTGCTTTAACCAAGTTTCATATATAGAAATTTCATTAATTATATCATTCTGCTTCATATGCAATTCATTAAATCTATCTTTCATCTCTTTCGTTTGATTATATTGCATAAAAATTTTATTTTTCTCATTCCCAGAAATAATATAATCATTTCTTAAAGTTCTTATCTTTTCTATTATTTGTTCTCTTGAAATGTTATTAGTACATTTAATAAATGAACTTTTCCAAGTTTTAATAGAATTATAAGCATCACAACAATAATCTATTTGAAACTCACAATCATCATTGGAATTATGAGTTTTCTTTTCCCAATTATAATCATTCAAATTAATTTCTGACATATCTATTAAAGTTCTAATATCTCTTGCATTTGTATATTTCCATGGAACTCTAATTCCAAAGTCATTAAATAAACTTGCTACAATTGGTGCATCAAATGTTGCATGAGACCAAACAACATCATCATAATTTACAAATCGTTTCAATTCATTTAATGCTTCAAGTGGGTCTTTCTGTTCTTTAATACAAGATTCAAATACATCTGATCTTTGTTCTTTCCACCAATTAACCGTTGATTCATCTATTGTTCTACCTTTTATTAATTGTTCTTCAATAGATATATTCACAGTAATTCTACCAGTAATAGATTTATCCCAATTAAATTTAACCATTGTAATTTGAAGCACCACAGCATTAAAATTAGTACCTAGTGTTTCAATATCCATCATTATATTAGCCATTAAATTCTCCTTTCATATAATTATGGCAATAATCTATTATAGATTCAACTATTTTCTTTTTATCCATAGCATATAAACCAGATGTAGAACCATTATTCAATTCTACTACTTTAAATGTTTCATCATCTAATTCTGCAATATCACAAGTATATGCTATTTCTGGTTGATATTCTTGTTTTGCAACCATTTCAGCAATAGTTTTAGCTTTATCTAATATATCAGTTCTTACATCTAATGCCAAATCTCTGTTATATTGGCAACCAGTAATAACTTTTTTATCATAGATATAGAATCTATATTCAGATATTATCTTTTTAGAAGAAGATACTAAACATAATTCTTTATCTTTTACTGGAATACCCCAACCATTTAATTTATTAGACATTTCAATAAATGTTCTTTTACCAGTATCATTAGTTAAATAATTACCACCAGTAAATTGCTTCATATTAGAATTTGGTCGTATAAATACAATATCTTTCTTTAATACATTATATATCAAATCCCAATTTTCTAATAAATTCTTATATTCTAATATAAAATAATCATTATTTAATAATGGAATATCAGATGAAAATTTTGGATAATAATTAGAGCAATCTAATTTATTTTCATCAAAAAACATAACATAAGGTTTATTTTTAAGAACTTTTTTAATTTTTCTGCAATATTCAATACTTCCAAAAAATACTGGTATCACACCTAATCTTAAACGACAAGAAAGAGGTAATTTATTATAAAATTCTTCATCAGATGTTTCACTAGGAGACATATCTACAACAGAAAATTCAACTCCTAATTCTTTACAAGCAGATGTCCAAGAATTATAATAAGAAGGGTCATAATCTTCTTTATCTATCATATAAGAAGATATTATAAAATGCGGCTTCATTAATTCTCCTTTCAAATTTTATTATCCTTCTGCACCCATTTGATAAAATCCAGCACAATCAGTACCTTTACAGAATGGTAATCTTTTTTCACCACGATTTACCCATATATATTCATATGATACTTCATCAGGTGATAATACTTTACCACAATAAGTACATCTTATTTCTTTTACTGGTTTAGAGATAACAATATATTCCGATAAGGGATATTGTTGATTCATATTATCTACTTTAACAGCATATTTTCTATTACCAACTTCCCATTCTAATGCTAAATCACCATCTTTATCTCTAAAAACGGTTTCTACTTCATTCCAAGCTGGATGTTTGATTTTCATTCCTACTTCCAAATCTTCTTTTCTCAATCTGTTCTCCTATTTTTATACATAGTATATTATATAAT
>JADIMN010000161.1 GCA_017694735.1 Candidatus Alectryobacillus merdavium | reverse complement strand
CAATTTTCTTTTAGACAATATTTCTCCTTGTAGTGGTTTTAACATCCCATAAATTGTTTTTATTAAAGTAGATTTTCCAATCCCGTTATCACCCATTATAGCGATTTTATCGTTTGAATAAATATCAAAAGAAATTTCTTTTAATAAAGGAGTACCATAACCAACAACTACATTTTTTACACATAATAATTCTTTATTTTTTAAATTACTAGATTGTAAATTTAAATTAATGTTTTTATGTTTTTCTTTTTCTATTTCAATTTTATTTTCTAGTATTTTATTTAATTTCTTTTCTTTATCTTTAGCACGGCTTGTAAAACGAGGTTTTGGCATATAAAACTCTATAAATCGCCTTAATTTTGTTATCTCTTCATCTTGTTTTTCTTTTTCTTTTTCTAAATATTTATATCTTTCTTCTTTTAATTTTAAATAATTTTTATAATCACAATTAAAAACTTCTAATTTATGATTTGATAACTCAAAAATCTTATTAGCGACATTTTCTATAAAATAAGTATCATGAGAAACAAATAAGATTGTTCCTTTATAACTTTTTAAAAATTTTTCGAGCCATTCAATAGTAGAAATGTCTATATAGTTTGTAGGTTCATCTAATAACAATAAGTCATATTTAAACATCAATAATTTAGCAAAAGCTAATTTTGTTCTTTCGCCACCACTTAAAGTAGAAACTTTCTTATCATAATAAGAATTATCAAAATTAAATCTTGCTAAGTAATTTTTAATATCAGATAAATAAGAATAACCGCCAATTTCCTTATAATATTCAATTAAATTATTATATTTTTCAAGCAGTTCATCATTATTTTTATTTTCTTGCATTAGATTTAAAACCGTTTGCATATTTTCTTCAATTTCAAAAACCTCTTTATAACATAAAAGGCATTCTTGCATTACAGTATTATCAAGACTTGTTATTAAATTTTGATTTAGATAACCTATTTTTACATTTTTTAAATAAGAAATTTCAGATATTTTATTTTCATTATAATTATTACTAACATCTTCTTCTTTTAAAATAAGTTTTAAAATTGTTGTTTTTCCTTCTCCATTTGATCCTATTAATGCAATTTTGTCACCTTTATTTATATCAAAAGAAATGTGATCTAAAATTAGATCACTACCATAATATTTACTTATATTTAAAAAAGATAAAATACTCATCAATATATTTTATCACGAATACTAGTTCATTTTCTTTTATAAATTAGTATCTTTTTTAAGATTATTTAATAAATCATTTAAAACTGTATAAATATGTGCGCAATCTTTAGATAAACCAAATTTTAAACACAAATTATAAGAATAAATAAGTAATGTTGAATATTGAGATTTATTCGTATCTCCGCTAATAACAGATACACTTGTAATTTTATCCAAAGGTAAGCTAGTATAAAGTCCATCTTTTTGAGGATCAACAATATTTTCATTAAAAATAAATCTTGCAAATAAAATAACTCTAAAGTTTGTTAAATATATGCGAGGTGAGTTTTTCATTTTAAAGCATGCAATAACTAACCATAAAATTGCAATAAGACCAATAAAAGAAAGAATTCCCGCTCCTATATATAGATAAAAAATATCATATCCAAAATAGTAATAACTATATATTCCACAACCAACTAAAATTAAAATAAACACAAAAAAAATAATTGGAGATGCTATACCTCTTTTAATTTTATATTGTAATAATATTTGTTCATTTTCCATCAAATTCATAATTTTATATTCCAAAAGTTGTTCTTTTTAAATTTGAATCATCTTTATTACTATCATTTTGAGTATTATTATCAGGATTACTTGTATCTTTAGTTTCATTAGTATTATTATCAGAATTTAAATTTTGAAGACTTATATCTTTGTCAATTTCATCGTCTTTAACTTCAACATAATTTGTACAAGTCAAATTTACTAATAGATCATAAATTTCATCACATTTATTTGTTAAACCAAAACTTATATAAGCTGATGGTGAACCTATATATACATATCCCTTATTTTTCTTTTTATTAGTATAACTTTTTGAAACAAATGTTACTTTATTAATTGGAATACTTGTATAAACGTTTCCAACTTCTTTATTGCTTCCATCAAGCACTAAACGGCCAAATACTCTTCTTTTCGATATATTTAATTGATTTCTTTTTTTAGAAAAATACAAGCACAATAAAATTAAACCAATCAAAATAGGAAGTAAAATTATTCCCCAAATAAGTTGAGTTTTTGACTTCATTGATTCTACAGTTAATAATATATCTTCATTTTCCGCAATTATTGTTTCATTTTCGTTTTTCATCATTACACCTTAATATTTAAAATTTAACGTAAAAATTTTACTATTAAAATGTCAAAAATTCAATTTAACACTTCATTTAATATATTTTACTAAATCCTCAGCAAAATAATCTTTATTATTAAAATCTAAGTCTGTATATCCAATATGAATTAAGATTACTGGTATTTCGTCACTTTTTAAATTTAATATTTCTTGTGCTAATTTAAATTTTGCTTCTACTGGATAAGTTCCAATCCATAAACTTCCGAGTCCTAAATTTCTTGCACCTAGTAATATATTTTGACAACTTGCAGAAGCATCTTGAATCCAAAATCCATTCATATCTGGATTTATTGCTTTTTTTAAATCTGCAACAATAGCTATCATTAAATTGCTCTTAATAGGTGAAAAAGGAAGCGAACTTAATTTACTTAATATTTCATTATTTTCAATAACAATATATTTTAAAGGTCTCTTATTCATAGCACTTGGAGAGGCCATTGCATAACGTAATAATAGTTTTACTTTTTCTTCTTCTATATCTTTATCAATAAATTTTCTTATACTTCTTCCAGAAAATACAACATCATTAAAATCCATAATATCCTCCTAAATAATATCAAAATTATTTTATCATTTTTTAATTGTTTAAATTATAAGTTCTTATACTATTTCTTAATCTTGAAAAAGAAGCAAATAAGTAGTATAAAATTAAAAGGAGGATTTTTTATGGCAAAGAAAGTCGTTGTTGATAGAGAAGGATGCATTGGTTGTGGATTATGTGCAAGTGTTTGCCCAGAATTATTCACAATGGATGACGAAGGAAAATCAGAAGTCCTTGTTAGTGATGTTGATGGTGATTTAGAAGCTACTGCAGAAGACACAGCTGCTCAATGTCCTGTTGAAGCTATTAAAGTTGAATAACATGAAATAAATTTGCATCTCGAAAGAGATGCTTTTTTTATGCAATAAATTAACCTAAACCAACATCTAACGCCATCATAACGACAAATCCAATCATTGCTCCCCAAGTTCCTAGATGAGGATGACTTGATAAATGTGCATCTGGAATTAGATCTTCAATAACTACAAATATCATTGCTCCAGCTGCAAAAGATAAAAACCAAGGTTGTGCGGCAACTAAACTTGTCGCAAGAAAATATCCAATTACCGCAAATATTGGCTCTACTGCTCCGCTTCCCATTCCATAAAGAAAAGCTTTTACTCTACTTCCAGTAGCATTTTTCATTGGCAGAGAAACAGCAACCCCTTCTGGAAAATTTTGAATTGCCATACCAATTGCAAGTCCAAGCGCTGATATAAAAGCGGCATTACTTCCAACTAAAGCAGCGGCTCCAAACGCAAATCCAACTGCTAATCCCTCTGGAATATTGTGAATTGTTACCGCCATAAACAATTTAGTTGGTTTTCTTAAATGACTCTTTAATCCTTCTTCGATATTAGTTCCTTTGTGTAAGTGTGGTAGCAGCTTATCTATCAAAACTAAAAATAAACCGCCTAGTATAAATCCAAAAACAGCAGGAATAAAATTTAGTGAACCATAAGTATCGCTTGCATCCTCAATCGATGGGATTATTAATGACCAAATTGAAGCTGCCACCATCACTCCAGAGGCAAAACCTAAAAACAAAGTATTAATTTTATCTGACAAATCTTTTTTAAAAAGGAAAACTATTGCCGCACCAGCAGTTGTAGCTATAAATATAATGGAAAAACCAATAATTGTTAATGTTAAATTGTCCAAGATATACTCCTTTTAATAAATAGTATTAACTAAATAAATATCAGTTAGCATATACTAACTATTTTATTATAAAAGTCTCGTGTTATTTTTGCAATGAAAATACATAGTTTAAAAACATCTAATTTTTTTAGTTAAAAAAATCCCTTTTACTAATAGCTAATAAAAAGGGAATATCAACAATTTGGTATGTACCCCTTTTTTTGGACTAAAAATTAAACCGATTTTGAACATACCATTTTTCTATAATCAATTGGCGACATCCAGTTAGTTTTCGATTTAATACGTTCTTCATTATAATACTTAATATAATT
>JADIMN010000160.1 GCA_017694735.1 Candidatus Alectryobacillus merdavium | reverse complement strand
AATAAAGATAAAGATTATTCAAAGCAAAGCATAGAATCTGTTTTACTTGATGATGAAAAAATATTATGGAAAGATAAGCCAAGACTATTATCTTTTGTTTTATCTGCAATTTTTAAACAATTAGTTTTCGTAATAGTTTTTTTAGGTTTTGACATAGTTTTTTTAACTCTGTTGTTTAATTTTGTACCTAATATTCCAATGCCAGTTTTAATATTTATAATTGTATTTTTTGTCTTACATTTAATACCGGTATGGATATGGATTTATGGTATTGTTTCTGCTTTTAAAAGACAAAAGTTAGAGGAATATGCTTTTACCGATAGAAGAATAATTGTAAAAAAAGGCTTTATAGGATCAAAGATAGATTCTATTTATTATACTTCATTAGATAGTGTTAATTTAAAAGTTGGCATCATTGAAAAAATGTGCAAAGTAGGAGATATTTATATTGTTTCGGAAGGAAAAAATATTGTGTTAGAAGATATCAAAGATCCTTACTTTATATCTCAACGTTTACAAGCTATCGCAATGGATATTAAAAGTGATATTATTTTTCCAAATGCATTAAGGCCTAAAGAAAACGCTGGTTATAAAACAAAATATAAAGGTTCTGATGGGGATTTACAAAAATAATTTTTAAATTTTTAGAAAAATCTTTTTTTATATACGACTTATTTATTAAGGAGGTATATGAAAGAAGCTTGTTTTACCCTTTATGGAGAAATTAAAACAAAAGCAAGGCCAAGAGCAAGAATATATAATGAAAAGTATGCTGTTATTTATACACCAAAAAATACTGTAAATTATGAAAATTTAATTAAACTCGAGTACCTAAATCAAACTGGAAAACTTTATTTTGGTGATAAACCATTAGAAGTAACAATTGAAGCGAATTTTAAATTGCCAAAAAGTGACATGAATATAAGAAAATACTATTCTAATGAAAAAGTATTATGCGTAAATCACAAAGATTTGGACAATATTGCTAAAACTATTTTGGATGCTCTAAATAAAGTAGCTTATGATGATGATAAACAAGTGTGTAAGCTAACTGTAAGTAAATTTTATATATTTGAAGGCTGCGAATATGTAAAAGTTAAAATTAAAGAACTTTTTGGTACTGTCAGAGATATTAGAAATAATAAACATCAACTGAAGTTAAATGTTAATAAATTTAGCAATTCTTTTTAAATTTTCGTTAGTTAAAAAATCACGTATTTCATTATAGGTTTTAATGTTTAGATTCTTTATAATTTCAAGTAATTTATCAAAAATTTTGTCGAATATTAGATTTTGATATTTAGAATTATTGAAGTTTTTTACTATTAAAAAAGAAAAGCAATCCAAAGCAATTCTTCTTAATAAAGAAATTAAAGTATTTTCAATCCAGTATAAAAATGTTGAATTTTGATGAGTATTTTCGAACTGTTTGATTTTTAAATAGTGTAGTATACCATCAAAAGCATTGTGATAAGTATCAAGGAATATATATTCAAAATTTTCATTTGTCTTGCCAAGATAAGTTAGTGCGTCAGCGAATTCAATTTTAATTTTTTGTTTATTTTTAAACTGAGGAAGGAGGTGATGATTAAAGAAATTTATTAAATTTAAATTATTTTCGATTATAGTAATAGAACTAACATTTTCTTTATTTGAGATCATGTAAGCAAAATATCCCATGCCTAATCCTAATACTAATACATTTCCTTTTACAGCATTAATAGGTTTTTCCATTGTTAGAATTTCATGAGGGATTAAACTCATCCAAGTAGTATTGTTTTCATTTAAAGTTGGATAAGTTATTTCTTGTTCGAAATATCCGAGCTTTATTATTTCTTTATAATCAGTCTCATCAATACAAATATCATCATAAATAAAAGGTTGATATTGTTTATAAGTGGCATTAGAAAAACTTAAATTTTGAAAAGTAGAAGGATTAATTTTGATATTTTTGTAATAAGGATTATTAAAGACTAAATTAGGAATGATTTTTTTAAATTCGATTTTATAATCATCAATAAATTCTTTATTTTCCTTTTCATTTATTTTTAGAAAATTGAAAAAAGAATTTTTTAAAGATCTTAAGTCGCTATATGAAGTTAAAATATTACTATTAACAAAATCAAGACACATCTTTGAATATTCAAGGTTCACCTCTTTTATGTCTAGTAAGTGATAAAATTTTTCTAAATCTTTTCTGTTTAAATTTATTTTCATAAAAAATATTATAAAGTGTTTTCTTATATTTAAAAAATGATTTTATATTAATAAACATTGTAATAAAATACATTATGATTGAAATACTAGAAAGGTCTTTGCTCTGAAATGGATATATTTATTATCACATTAATTGTTATATTATCCTTATTATTATTTATATTGATTTTTATTTTACTAATTGGTCGAATCACTTTTTCTATGTCTTTTAAAAGAAAAAAAGGTCATAGTGTTGTTCCAAGTGATATCAATATTAAACTTGATAAGAATTGGTTTAATAGTGTTAGCAAAGAGAAAGTTTCTATAAAATCTTTTGATGGACTAACATTGACTGGTTATTTAATAATTAAAGATACTTGTTCTAAAAAATTTCTTATATGTAGTCACGGATACCAAGGAAGATCGATTGAACTTTCTTACTTTGCTCACAAAATGTATGATCTTGGATATAATTTATTGCTAATTGATTTAAGAGGTTGTGGAGATAGCCAAGGCAAATTTTTATCAATGGGGTACTATGAAAGTTATGATTTAGCAAAATGGGTTTATTTTCTAAAAGATAGATTTAATGATGCAATTATATCTTTGTATGGATGGAGTATGGGTGCAGCAACTTCCATGATGTCTTTAAGATACTTAAATAGTTCAAACATAAAAGCTATAGTTGAAGACTGTGGATATGACACAATTTATAATCAATTAAAGTATGTTGCAAAATCATTTAAACATATTTTTGGAAGCGAGATTATTTTATGGTGTTTTAATTTTTATTGTAAAATATTTAATGGTATCAATATAAAAGATGGGCCAATAAATTATATAGAAAATAGTGATGTGCCAATTTTATTTATACACGGAGGCAAAGATGATTTTGTTCCAACATATATGTCAGAAAATTTATTTAAGAAAAGAAAATATAATGAAAAAGATAAATTTAGAATTTTTGATGGTTCGAAGCATGCTATGTCTTTAAGTGATTATAGCGATGAATATATTAAGATTGTTGATGATTTTTTGAAAGAGAAGATGAAATAAATGGAAAATAAAAAAGGATTTTATGAAAATAAATTTAATGTAGAGAAACGCATCACGTTTTCTACTTTAATATGCAATTTGTTTCTTGCGATAGGAAAACTACTTGGTGGAATTTTTGGCTTTTCTTATGCCCTTATATCAGATTCAATTAATTCTTTTGGCGATATTGTAACATCTTTTATAACTTTAATTGGAACTAAAATGGGTTCTAAAAAACCAGACATTGATCATCCTTACGGGCATCAAAGATTACAAAGTATTTCAATTGTAATTTTTGAAATGGTTGTTATTTTTTCTGGTATCTTAATTGTGTATCAAGCTATTAATGATTTAGTAAATTATTCCTCAACGGGCGAAGGATTAATTCCAAAAAATATCGCTTTAATTTTTGCTGGAATTGCAATTTCTGTAAAATTTGTATTATTTTTATTTACTAATTTTTACAGTAGAAAATATAAGTCTTCAGTATTAAAAGCCGCTTCGTTTGATCACCTTTTTGATACGGTTGGAACTTTATTTTCACTTATTGGTATTATTTTTGCTATTTATTTTAGTATTTCTTGGATTGATTCTGCAATGAGCTTAATTATAGGCATACTAATAATTATTGTTGCCATAAAAGTATTAAAAGAGAATATTGATACTTTAGTTGATAAAGCATGGGATGAAAAACATATTCAAGAAATGAGAAACTATATTATCGAAAAATATAGTATTATTAAGTCTATTGATAAACTTTCTACTAGAGTTTTCGCCGAACAAGTATATATTGATTTAGAAATTTCTTTAGATAAAAATATGACAATAGAGGAAAGTCATAAAATCGCCGAATCAATTGAAATTGACATAGAAAATAGATATTTAGAAGTAATTCATGTCAATATCCACATAAATCCTTCTTAATACAATGTTTCTGTGGCGGAATTGGTAGACGCGCAAGTTTCAGAAGCTTGTAACTGCAAAGTTGTGAGAGTTCAAATCTCTTCAGAAACACCAAAAATTTGATAAAAATTCTTAAAATATAAAAAAGATATGCAAAACTTTTATTTTTTTAAAAAAACATTTGTAAAAGTTAACTTTTTTTATATATAATAAAATTAAGCTAATAAAAAGGAGATAAGTATATGAAGAAAGTTAGTGTTTTGCATATTGTTGCTTACATATGCATTATCGTCTGCTCAGCATTATTTGTCGGCTATGCTTGCTTAGGATTACCAGTTTTTAGTTCTAATTACCTTGGTGATGCTATTGTCGATTTCTTTACTGGTGGTTTTATTCCTGCTGGTGAAGCTACTGGAGCATTGTTACAAAAAATGATTTGGGCTATTGTCTACATTGTATTTTTAGTTCTTGTAGTCACATCTTTAGTAGTTTATATTGTTCGTGCATGTCAAAAGAAACAAACAAAGAAATTAGGATTAAATATCGTTTGGATTTTATTATTCTTTGTCGTTGTTAGTTTATATTTCTTTACATATTACGGATCAATAACAGCAGAAGGAAGTGAAGTAGATAGAATTTTCTTAGAATCATTTACTGCATTAGGAGATCCTTCAAAAATTAGTGTTGATTACTATGCAAGTTTCTTAGTTATTCTTGGCATGTCTTTAACATTTATTGCTTACATTGTTTTAGAAGTTATCGCTTATGTAAAAACATTAAAATTAGTTGAAAAAGGCGAAGTAGAAACAAATGAAGCTACTTTTGCTGGACTTACAGAAGATGAAGTAAGACAAGCTGTAAGAGAAGAACTTGCTGCATTCTTTGAAAACAAAGAAGAAACAGTTGAAGAACCTGTCGTTGAAGAACCTGTCGTTGAAGAAACTAAAGAAGAGACAGTAGAAGAAAAAGCAGAAGAAACACCTGTTGAAGAAACACCTGAAGAAACAGTTACCGAAGAAAGTGTAGAAGAAACACCTGAAGAAACAGTTGAAGAAAGTGTAGAAGAAGCTCCTGTAGTAGAAGAAAAAGTTGAAGAAACTCCTGTCGCTGAAGAGCCTGCAACTACTGATGCTAATGCTAATGCAAGACTTTCTTTCTTCGATAGAATTCTCTTAGTAGATGATGAATTACTTGATATCTACAACGAAATTAAAAATGATATTTTATCTTATGGTGTAAAATCAAGAGTTTCAAGTGCCGGTGATACATTTAGATTACATAGAGTAACTTATATGAAAATGATTTTTGCTGGCAAAAAAGTAAAATTATACATGAAACTCAATCCAGAAGATTTCGCTGATTCCACAATTCCTCATGATAATGCTGGAGATAAGAAATTATACGAGGAAATTCCATTTGTCTTTAAAGTTAAATCAGGCTTATCAATAAGAAGAGCTAAAGCTTTAATTGCTGAAATGATGGAAAAAGAAGGAATTCAAAGAGTAAAAGAACCTGGAAATGTTGATTACGCTAGAGAATTAATTGCTGAAATTAAATCAAAAGCTAACGCATAGTAAAAATTCCTTAAAAGTACTAAAAAAATACTAAACTGACAGATTTGTTATATTTGACTGATTTGTCAGTTTTTTTATTTTTTAAATTATAGATTTAAAATCGAATAAATCTTAATATATCTTTAATCGGTTTAGGAGATTTAACTATTAATAAATCAAGTAAAAATTGATTTGTATGACAAAAACAGTTCTCTTTGTGGAACTTTCTCTTAAATCCTAAAAATATTTAGGAACTACTTAACAATAGATAAGTCGAAATCGATGTGTTCGGTTTCTAACTTATAGATGATTCTCACAAGTTTCCTGGCAACATGCGAGATGGCAACTCTGTGGGACTTACCTTCATCCCTCTTCTTCCTGTAATAGGTATAGAAAGCGGGATTATACATCAAAATAGATTCTGAGCAGTTCATGAGGACCCTGCGCAGAACTACTGAACCCTTCTTATTCATCCTTCCTTTAAACTCTTGAGTTCCAGATTGATAAATTCTTGGATCAAGACCAGCAAAGGCAAGTAGCTTATCAGGGTCATTAAAACGAGAAATGTCCTCAATCTCTGCGATTATACTTGCAGCGGATACCTTCCCAATTCCTAATATAGTGGGAATATGAGAATTGATCTTTGACAATATTGTAGTTATCTCGTTTTCTACAAGTGAAATCTCATCTTGAAGAGTGTCATAAACTCTTAATAAAGATTTGATTTCAAATAAATCGGTTTCATAAGAAAAACCAACCGTGTTCTTAGCGAGTTCTCTTAATTCAGTGAACTTAGCAACAGAAAAACGACCATGTGATTCTTTTTTAAGGTTCTCATAAGATTGAATATTAATATTCATAATCTTACTAGGAATCCCATAATTATGAAAAATGTACATGGCTGTCTTGCTCTTGATATTTCCTTTGATGAATTCTTTGAATTCAGGAAAGGTTCTATCTAAGAAATTGGTTATTCTTATTAGATACTTCGTTCTTTCGTTAATGAGATCAAAATGTCTCTTACATAAAGAACGTAATGCGAGAGTGTGGTAAGATATCTTCGGATAGGGTTTGAACTCTATAGATGATAGATAATTAGCTATCAATCTCGCATCGGTCTTATCGGTCTTTACGCCTCTGAGTGTTTGTGAATTCTTGAACTTGTGGACTAGCAAAGAATTAAGTTGCATGAATTCAATTCCAGATCGTTCCAGGTAGACCTTGAAATTATCCTGGTAATGTCCCGTTGCTTCAAATCCTATCTTTTTAATTTCTAAAGGATCTAAAGAACGATACATTTCCATAAACTGGTTAAATCCAGTTCTTGAGTTATCAAAAGAAAACACATTTCTAATGATGACTCCAGCATCATCGATGACGATGCAGTCGTGCTTATATTTGGATATATCAATTCCAATATAAAGCATAAAATCACCTCCTTAGTGAGTTAGCTGTAAACAACGGACTTCTTACTCTCGTATAATCGCGAATGATAAAACGTCTAGCGTTACTTAACTTATTAACGATGGTAGTAAAAAGCCGTGTCCTGAAAATCTCCTAAGCCATCTAGTGGCAATTTATGAGTACAGGTACACAGCATATAGAAATTATAGCCTAGAAAGGAGAAGTTATTCAGTCATCAAACTAGGCTTAACTGAATAATACGAAATTTATGAATCTAAATGATTTAGCTCAATTAATATTTCCAGAAGTTAACTTAACAATTAACGATTTAGAAGAAAAATTTAAAGAAAGAGATTTACCAAGTGGAGCTGAAGTAACTCGTTTTGCTCCATCTCCAACTGGATTTTTACATACTGGTAGCTTATTTACTTCTTTTGTAGCAATGAAAATTGCAAAACAAAGCAATGGTGTATTTTATACTAGACTTGAAGATACAGATGGAAAAAGAGAAATTAAAGGCAGCGGAGAAGAGCTATTAACTCAGTTAGAAAAATTTAATATAGTTCCAGATGAAGGATATACTCTAAATGGTGAAATTGGAGAATATGGACCATATATTCAATCTAAGAGAAAGTATATTTATGATGTAGTAATAAAAGAATTAATTAAAAAAGGATTAGCTTATCCTTGCTTTTGTAGTAAAGAAGATTTAGATAATCTTAGAAAATATCAAGAAGAACATAAAATTACTCCTGGATATTATAAAGAATATGCAAAGTGTAGAAATTTAACTGTTGATGAGGCATATAAATTAATTAGTGAAGGAAAACCTTATGTTATAAGATTTAAATCATATGGTGACAGTAATAATAAGATAAAAGTTCATGATGAGATAAGAGGAGATCTAGAACTATCTGAAAATGATCAAGATATTGTTATTATGAAAAGTGATGGACTGCCAACTTATCATATGGCTCATGTTATAGATGATCACTTTATGAGAACTACTTTAGTTAGTAGAGGAGAAGAATGGTTATCAAGTTTACCAATTCACTTACAATTATTTGATGCTTTAAATTTTAAAAGAGTTAAATATGCTCATTTACCAGTTATAATGAAAGTAGATGAAAATGGTAATAGAAGAAAATTATCTAAAAGAAAAGATAACGAAGCTGCCGTATCATATTTCTTAAAAGATGGATATCCAGTTAAACCTATTTTAACTTATTTAATGAGCATTGCTAATTCTAACTTTGAAGAATATTTAATTGCAAATAAAGATGGAGATTATAATACATTTAAATTTTCTTTATCTAAAATGTCTCTTGATGGTGCTTTATTTGATTTAGAAAAATTAAAATATTTTTCTAAAGAATATTTAGCAAGTTTAAATAAAGATGAAATGACTAAATTATGTTTAGGTTTTGCTAGGGAATTTGATTCTAATTTACTTGAATTAATTAATAGAGATGAATCTTATTTTAAAGATATAATTAATATTGAAAGAGAAAAAGACAAACCAAGAAAAGACTATTCTCATTTAAGTGAAATTTATAATGGTATTACATATTTTTATAGCGATTTATATGAAAAATCTTTAAGTTTTGCTGATGATTTTACTTATTTAGGGAAAATAAAGAAAGAAGAGCTTAGAAGTTATTTATTAGATTTAAAAGATAACTTAAAGTTTTTAAATATAAGTGAACAAGAATGGTTTGCTTCATTAAAAGATATTGCATCTAGACATACTTTCTGTACAAATAATAAAGAATATAAGCAAAACCCAACTATTTTTAATGGAAATGTTGCAGATGCAAGTCAAATATTAAGATATGTAATTACCTTAAGATATCAAACTCCTAACTTATATAATATTTTATGTATTATAAAAGAAGATGAATTTAAAAACCGTATAGATAGATTCATCAATAAGTTTTTAAATTAAAAGATTAAAAGATTTTACTAAATATGGTAAAATCTTAACACGGTCCGTTGGAGAAGCGGCTTAACTCAACGCCCTCTCAAGGCGTCATTCAAGGGTTCGAATCCCTTACGGATCACCAAAATGAAATGTACCCCCTTTCCTGGACATTCGTATTCAAGAAAGGGGTTTTTATATGCCAAAATATTCAAAAGAATTTAAATTAAAATGTATAGAATTTTATGAGAAAAATCAGAAGTATCCAAAAATTGATGGAGTTAGTAAGAAAAGTGTTGAAAAATACATTTGGGAATGGAAACATTTATTTAAAATAATGGGAGAAAAAGGGCTTGATAATACAATTTTTTATAAATCTTATACTTTAAAAGATAAAATTAAAGCATGCAAAAGAATAAATGCCGGGGAAAATTATACTCAGGTAGCACAATCAATAGGAATGAGAACACATTCAACAGTTAGAAGATGGTATTTAGCTTATTTAAAAGATGGTATCGCTGGTTTACAATATAGAAAAGGAATAAAAACGAAAACAAGCGTTGAAGTCTCTAAAACTATGAAAAAAACACTAACTGATTCTGAAAGAGAAGAATTGATATCGCTAAGGAAAAGGGTTGAAATTCTTGAAGCAGAAAATGAATTTCTAAAAAAACTGAAGGCCTTGGTATTAAAAGAAAAGGGAAAGGATACCAAGGCAAAATAGCTAAAGTTTTATTAGAAATGAAACAAGAAAGAAAATTTCCCTTAAATTTATTATTAAAAATTGCAAAAATCAGCAAATCTACGTTTTATTACGAAATAAATAAGATTGATTCTGATTTAAAAAATAAAGAAATTATTAAAAAAATAATAGAAATATTTAAAAAGCATCATAAAAATTATGGTGTTCGAAGAGTATACCATGAATTAAAAAATTTAGGTTATTTAATAAATCATAAAAAAGTTCAAAGATTAATGAAAAAATTAGGATTAACAGCATTAAAACATAAGCAAAAATACCATTCTTATCAAGGAACTGTTGGT
>JADIMN010000159.1 GCA_017694735.1 Candidatus Alectryobacillus merdavium | reverse complement strand
AAATAAATCTTTAATTGAATATAGTGATAAAAATGGTGATTTTAATGAAATTTGTGAGCATACAAATGAAGCAGCATTAAAATATATTTTTTGGAAATTAAATCAAGATAATAGAAATCTTTCTGATGCATTTTGTTTTTTAACAGATGAAGCGCAAAATGATTTTTTGCGCTTTAAAGATTTATTTGTAAAATATAATTTTAATATCAATGCAGTTCCATTATATAACAATGGAGATATAGTAGGTTCTTTTAAAAGCATTTGTGAAATGTTTGACGTTTTGCAAAGATATATTAGTGAAAATGAAGAAGTGGTTATTCATATTGATATAACAGGAGGGCCTCGTCACTCAGTTATGTTAATGTTGGCGCTTATTCAGATGATTAAATTCAGTGGTGCAAAAATAGGTTTGGTAATATATGCTAATGTTCTTCGTAAGAAAAATCAATTAGTTATGCAAAAAGGCATGATTGAAGATGTTGGCGATATCATGGATATGTTCACTTTGACAAGTGGAGCTGAAGAATTTGTTTCTATTGGTAATGTATCGCAAATACAGAAGTATTTTGAGTCTAATGAAAATATTTCATGGTGTTTGAATTGTCTTTTAGATTGCATGGAAGATTTTTCAGAAACGATAAGAATTTGTGGTAGCTATAATAGTATGATTGAAGTTTTAGCTCGACTAAGTGATAGTATTAAAAGCTATGATAATTTTTTAAAAGAGAATAAAGGCAGTCTTTGTGAACAAGAATTATTTTTTGCAAAATTATTACCTAAAATAAAGATTGAATATATGGATATTATGCCTGATGATAAAAAATCTGCGACACCAATACAAATTATTCGTTGGTGTGCTAAGCGAAAATTTTTGCAACAGGCTGTGGTGTTTTATACAGAATGGCTTCCAGATTATTTAATTAAAAGTAAATTAGTAGAAGTAACTAAAAAAGAAATAATTGATGAATGCGAAAAGGCAAAAATGGAATGGTCAAGTTGGCCTATACATTTATTTAGAAATTATGTTCCAGCTAAAGAAAAATCTATATTACAACAAGAAGAAGTTATAAAAATAACGTCAGATAAGTTGACTTATGAAGATTTGCAAAAATTGTTAAAAAGTAACTTATCAGCAAGTAATATATTGATAAAAGTAAAAAATAAAAATGAAAAATTTGAAGAATTTATAAGAAATGTAATTAAATTTGAGAAAAAAACATCGTGGTCAAATTTTTCGGGAAGAATAGAAGCATTAGATGAAGATAATCCTATAAAAGTTATATTAAAAAAATCAGCACCGAATAATATATCGTTTAAAGATTATTTAGATAAACGAATAGAGGCATTAAAAACTGCATCAGTATTAATATTGACCGCTTTAAAAAATGCAGGAAGAGCTCTTTCATGTGATTTATTTGATTTAGAATGTATGGATAAAAAAGAAAACAATGCTGAAGAAAAGGGTCAAAATAGGATAAAGGCATTTAAACAATTATTGAAATCAAATTCATTGAAAACTAAAATACCAGAAAATGATTTATTAGAGTTTATAGGTCAATATAGTGAATATGTTAATCAATGGCGCAACACATTTAGCCATGCAGTTAGTAAAGATTCAGATAAAGAAAAGAATATAAGTATAACTAAAGCTATATTAAATAGTATTGCTTTGATAGATGTAAAACAATAAAGGATGGTGTTAATATATGGCAAAAAAAGTTGGAGCGATTTTGTTAGATACACGTTCTATTCAAAAGTATGTGTTTTCTTGTAATAAGTTGAAAACAAATGTAGGTGCATCTTATCTAGTTGATGGAATTTTTAATGATTTGATGCAAAATATAATTTTACCTAAATATAATTTAAAAATGCCCGATATTTCATGGAAAAAATCCGATGGTATACAAATAGTTAAAGATGATACCATTGAGGCTGAGATTGTCTATATCGGTGGCGGCAATATGCTGATATTGATAAATAAATTTCTAAAAGAAGAAGATAATTTAAAGCTATGCCGTGATATTGTAAGTTCATGGTCTTTGGAAATATTAAAGAAAGCTCCAGGATTAAAAACAGGTGCTGCTATTGGTATGATGGATGTTAGTGAAGAGACTTTTAAAAACTCTTTAGATGATATGTATGTTCAATTAAAGCAAAATCAAAATACTGTTTTACCGCAAGTTGATTTACCGTATACAGGGCTTACTTTAGAATGTGATATCAGTGGAAAGACGGCGGATACTTTTGATTGGATGGATAAGAAATGGATTGCTAAAGAAGTAAAAGCAAAAACAGATGCTTATAAATATGCTTCAGAAAAAGTTCGCAGTGAATACAAAGATATTTTAGAAAAAGATGGTAGTAGAGATAAATATGATTTTGCTAGTGAACTAGAAAAAATCGGCTGTAAAGAAGGAGAAAGCTATATCAGTGTCATTCATATAGATGGCAATAATATGGGGGTAAAATTTAGTAAGTGTAAAGATTCACAAGAACGTAAAAAATTATCTTTGACTGTAGTTAAGATAGTTCAAAATGCTTTTCGTGAATTAATACAAGGTATTATTGATGAATATGATAGCAAAGTATATGATGAAGTTTTAGATAAACGCGATTTAATTGATGATAAAGGAAAAAAATTATTGCCTATAAGACCGATAATTATAGGTGGTGATGATATAACTTTTGTTTGTCCTGCTAGAGTGGGAATTGAATATGCAAAAAGATTTATTGAAGCAGTTAATAAACAAGATTTTTTAAATGATGAACAGTATGAACGTATGTCTAGGGAAGTAAAAGAAGAAAATAAGTCAATGAAATTAAGTAAAACAATGAGTTGTTGTGGTGGTGTGGCTATTGTACCTTTGAAATATCCATTTTTTAGAGCATATCAGTTAGCTGAACATCTTTGTGGCTCAGCAAAAACAAAATCCAGACAAGATGATAGTAGCTTAATTGATTTTGCTATATTATATGGGGAAATGACGCCATCTCTTGAACAGTTATGTCGTTATCAATATGTTGCACCAGAAGGATATCTTCATTATGGTCCATATTATATAAAGAAAAATAGTGATGAAGATATAGCTGATAAAAGTAGTATAAAAGACTTATTATCATTGAAAGATAAGTTAAAAACTAAAGTAGCTAGCAATAAAATAAAAGAATTACGCGATGTATTAACTAGAGATTTACATGCTCAAATACGATTTTTAGAAAATTGTGAGAGTGTTAGAGATATTAT
>JADIMN010000158.1 GCA_017694735.1 Candidatus Alectryobacillus merdavium | reverse complement strand
ATAGTACCCTTACTGAAGAAAAACCACAAGAAAACGGAGAAAAATCATGAAAAACGACCAAAATTCACCTCAACAAGACCAAAATTCTACTCAGAACTTAAATTCCACTCAGAATCCAGATCACGTTTCTTCACCAGACTCAAAAATCACATTTTCACTTCCAAACCCAAAAATTTACCTCTCAAAAGCAAAAAATCACCTAAAAACCACAAATTTCTTTCAAAAAACGCTCAAATTTAAGATATTTTTCGTATTTTTACTGATATTACTCGTAATAAACGTAAAATTTTCATTCTCAAACGTAAAAATAAGGCAAGAAAATAAGAAAATCAATGAAGACAACTTATCTTTATATGAAATGTTAGAAGTCTACAATATAACAAGAGTCGTATATGGTAAGCAATTAAAGTATTTAGAAAGTGTCTTAGAAGACGAAAGAATCTACATTGATTCTTCTTATAGAAGTAACATCTCAGATGAAGTATATGATGAGTATTACGAACAAATAGACGCATTTAAACAAGTAGATTTCAATACAGTATTAGACCAATTTCTAAATATAAATTATAATCAGCAGCTTTATGAGAAAAGGATGCAACAAGAAAGATATAAAGACAAATATGAAAGCAAAAAATAATTTACATAAAACACAAATACACATACTCTCCTGCCGCTGGAGAGTATTTTTTTGTTTCTTTATATATTTTATATACTACTTTACCGTACCGGGGGTACATTAAAACATTTCCCAAAATCTCTGCCGGGGGCTACTTAAAACCCATATATTTTTTCAAAAAATTTCCAGATATCTCTTGACAATCATACCAAAATTTGTTATATTAATGTCAAAAGTAGACTATGTAAAATTATATATAAGGAGATAACAATGGTACAATCACTCAAATTCTAGAAAATCAGGTTGCTATTATGGAATATTTGAGACTAATTGGATCAGATATTAAATGTACGGGGTACAATATAACACTTGATCAGAAAATTAAAGAAACTAAAGAGATGTTAGAGATTAAAAATAGCAAATAAGAAAGGAGAAACCCAATGTTGATTTTAACACAAAACGGAAATAGAGTTGTAAAATTTAAAGATATTACAGATTTATATATTAATTCTATAGATGATGATCCTACAATTTATTGTAATACTAAATATAACGAAGATGAGTATGATATTCCACTTGGAATATATGAAACAAAAGAACGCTGCAAGGAAGTATTGCTTGAAATACTTAGAGAATATAGCTGTATAGAGCAATTTAAAATTGAGTGCAGGAGCAAAATTAGTGGTAGGCCAAAATCATTTGTCTACTGTATGCCTAAAGAATAAAAGGAGAATAAGATGAAAAACTTAGATAGTAATTGGTGTTCATACGAAGATCCATATGATGATATTACTAATTCAGAAATGGAAGTATACATAGCATCAATAGTTATTTTTCTTTTTATATGTGTATTAATTGCAATAGTTACGTTACCTGTATGGTTAATACCATATGTTGTTTATAGAATTTATAAATTTTGCAAAGATAGAAAAGGAGAAACCAATGAGAGATCCAAATAGAATTTACGAATTTTGCAATGAACTGGCTGAGATCTGGAGCAAAGTACCAGATTGGAGATTTGGACAGTTAATAATAAACGTACTAGGCCCATATCCTTTTTATATGGAAGATGATAGAGCAATGAAATGTTTTAGAATATTTCTTGATGAGGTTTATAAGAAAAAGGAAAACGAAAATAAACAATAAATACGCTTCTATTATATGTGAATATTGTCCTTGTACATACTTTGGAGAGATTCTTTCAGAATATGTGTTAAGAGACGGTACATATGTATCATGTGAAGGAAGAGATTGTGAAGAAGCTTATAAGTATTATGTAGAGAAAACTGGTGATGATACACCATTTGATGTGTTCTTTTAAAAATGAGGTAAATATTATGAAAAGACTAAAAGAATTTATTAGTAATATAAGTAATTTTAATAATAACAATAATGCTCCTGATCCTCAGATTATAAATAAAATAATAAATAAAAATAAAATATTTAATGATTTAATTAGAGAAGGAATATTATGTCATAAAACTATAAAACATAACGGACACGAATATCTTATAACTTGGACATTTGATAAATATAAAAATGATTTTTTGTATCCATCTTTATGAATACATAGGAGTTTTTATAAAAATGTATTGTGAATTATATCATGAATATGATTCAGATATGAGAAAAAATATAGAAAATACAAAAACATATTATATTGAAGCTGCTAAAAAATAATTCAATGATTATCAAGAAAAGAAAAACAAAGAAATTGAAGAGACAAATTATACAACTTCTCAATTAAAAGCATTTTATGAATGGGATGGTAAAATTGAATAATAAGAAAATAAAAGATACTATAAAAAAGTTTTTTAATAATATTAAAATTTATAATCTTTATGACAGATTAAGATCTAATTACAAATTTAAAGAAGTTGTAAACCTTATAAAACAAAAAGAAGACACAATAACTTATAAGGTATTTAAATACAAAAATGATACTTATTTAATCTATTGGAAAGAAGAAAAATATACAAATATACATCTTATTAAAGAAGTAAATAAAGACTTCGAAGAAGTGTATAATATATATGATTCAACCATAAAAGATAAAATAGGTAGTTGTGAAGATTATTATATAAAAGCAACTGAGTTTGTAATGGAACTTTACGAAGATAAAATAAAGAAAGATGTCTTTAAAGAAAATCAGAAGAAAATGTTTGAAGAATGGGAAGGAGTAATTGAATGAAGTACATAGAGAACATAGTAATCAACTCTCCTGTTCTATCTCCTGAGTACATGTTTTCATCTTCTTATGAAGATTGGATAGATGTAGAGCAAGATAAGACTTACTATACAGAAGAAACGTTTCTGCCTAAGATCATGATAGAGATAGGCATAGTAAAGTCTATTAATGAAGTAAGAAGAAACAAACCTGATCTTTTAATGAATTTAGATAAACCAAATTACATTGAGATCAAGTGGGGTAAGAGGAAACTTTTTATATTAGTAGGAGAAAAGGAGTAAAATATGAAATGTGTTTTAGATATAGAATGCTATGAAAAACAATATGTTACATGTTGTTTTGGATGTAATCATTTCGATGAATGTAAGGAAAAGGGTAATATATGTAGGAATAAAACATGTGACTATTATGGTTTAAACAATGATGCATTGGAAAATTGGTTTTTAAATGGTATTAATAAATTAAAGAATCCAAATAATAGTTTTGATATTCTTAATTGGTATAGAAATTTATATTATAAAGAAGGCAAAAATACAGAACGTGGAGCAATGGCATATACAATAAATGAAGTGTTTGGTAAATTAAAAGAACTAGGCATTGATTTAAATAGCTTGAGTGATGAAAATAAAAGAACGCAAGGAGAAAAATAATGAATGTAGAAATAAAGAAATTTGTTAATAACATATTAGATAATTTAGATTATCTTATAGAAAAACAAAAAGAATCTAATAGTAACAGATTTATTGATTTTCTATATAGCTGCAATTTAAAATTTGCGAAACAGTTTATACTTGAGTTTGCTGAAAAGAATGGATACGGAGGTTAATATGCTTAATTTACCTACAGGAGATTTTAAAGAAGATATTATGAATATTTTAGATGATAAAATATCAGGGTTTGAATCTCTTAAAGAATCTAATAATGTTCTTGATGCATTTACAGGTTGGATTTATCTAGTTGGCCTTAAATATGCAAGAGACTTAATTGATAATCATATCAAATTTATGGAGAAAAAATGAAAGAATTTATACAAAAAGCTATAGATAAATACGGACAAGACAAATTAATTGAAGCAGGTATAATTCTTCTTGATAACGAACGAGAAATAAAAACACTACCTGCATTAGCAGTACAATTTTGTTGTTTAACAGAATGTAGAAATTGTCCAGTATATATACATAATTATGATAAGCGTACTAAAGAAGAAAAATGTGATTTACATGAACCATGTGTAGAAAATTTGTATAAGTGGATCATTGAAGAAGCTAAGAAAGTTGATATAGAATAATGAAAAATATTATTTTTATTATTGAAGTAATTATTTATACTTTGTTTTATAGATATATGTTTAATACATATGGATTTAAAGCATTCTTAATAACATTCATAGTTACATTATTTGCAATAATTGCAAATTCAGTTTATCTTTATC
>JADIMN010000157.1 GCA_017694735.1 Candidatus Alectryobacillus merdavium | reverse complement strand
TTTCTTTTCCTTGCTTGTCAATAGAAGCAGTAACAGTGGCATCTTTAACATATGGTGCACCGACTTTTAACTTATCACCGCTTACTAAGAGAACCTTATCAAAAGTGACTTCTGAATTAACTTCTCCTTCGATTTTTTCAACGTAGATAGTTTGGCCTACTTCGACCTTGACTTGCTTTCCGCCAGTCTCAATAATTGCGTACATTTTCGCACCTCCTAATAATATAGTCATGACTCGCTCTTAAGGTAGATTTTTCATCTTTAAAAGACCTCTTCAAGGCGGTTGGGCCCCTATATTAGGCTACAACATAGTTAAAATATCATTTTTCTTTAATTTTAGCAATGAAAATTTAACATTTAGAAAAGATTATTTTCCTGATATTTTATTTCTTTATTTAAAGATAAAGAAAAGAAACTATTTTTACCAATTATTAAATGATCGATTAAGGTAACATTTATCATACCGCTTCTTTGACACTTGAAAGCTAAAATCAACAAAAATTTTGAAGGCTCTATATGTATAACATATAGGGTTTCTTTTTTTCTTGTCAAGTTTTATATTTTATTATTGCTGTATATTGCTGTATATGATATAATAACGATATGAAGATAGTCGAGAAAAGATTAAAGAGAACATTAAGTGATGGTTCTAAGGAAACATACGTTTATATCTCCTATTGCGAGCCTCGTAGTAACGGGCAAAAACATACGAAAAATGTTTTTGTATCTAAACTAGGTAAGCTCAGTGATTTAAAAAATAAATATCCTACTGATGAGGAATATCAAACCTTCATCGATGAGAAGATTGAAAAAGTTAAGAAAGAATTAAATATCGAAGAAAAGGAGAAAATCTGCCTTTCTTTTGATCCAGAGAGAGATCTTGAAGTAGGTGAAATAGAGAAATTTAGCTATGGTGAAATATTTGCTAAAAGAATCATGGATGATATTAATTTCAAAAGCTGTTTAGATAAAATTCAAAAAGAGACAAAGATTACTTTTTCTTTATACGATTTACTCATTTTCTTATTAGGGCAGAGAATGATCAATCCTGATTCCAAATTAGGTATGTATCAAAAAGCTAAAAAGAGAAGCATCATTACCCCTGATTTCGCTTTACATCAGGTATACCGGGGAATGGATACTTTATTAGAACATAAAAGTGATATTTTAAAGTGGCTATATCAAAATAGGCCATCTGATGTTAATCGAGATTATAGTTTACTTTATTTTGACTGTACGAATACCTATATGGAGACCGATGTAGAAGAGGGATTAAAAGCGAGAGGGCATGGCAAAAGAAATGAACTAGATCCCTTAATCAGTTTTGGTTTATTGCTCGATGGAAGCGGAATGCCTCTTTCCTTTACCATCTATAAGGGCAATGAATCAGAAACGAAATATCTGATTCCGTTAGAAGAAGAGATCATGAATGATTTTAAAAACACCGATTTTATTATCATTACTGATGCTGGATTATCATCCAAAGAAATACGCGCGTTCAATCAGATAGCCAATCGCGATTTTATCACGGTCGTCCCAGTGAGAAAGATGGGTGAAGATAAGCTAAATAAGTATATCTTTGATGAGATTAACCCTTGGAAAACAACTAATGATAAATATAAAACTCCAAATGATATTTGGAATCGATATTATCAAATAAGCGAAATGTTAGAAAACGGCAAAATATCAGAGAAAGATTATTATGCTGAGGTAGAAATGCTTAAAAACATCATCTTATCAAGGAGGTATGCTGTCAAAGATGATGTAAAGCCTGTCAAATTTAGAAATAGGAAATCTGCTTCAGATAAATATATTGAAGAGGATTATCTAGTAACGTTTTCCTTAAAATATGCCATTAAGGAACGTCATAGCCGGGAAAACATGATAAAAAAAGCTAAAAAGTGGATTGAAGAAGGCAAGGTTCCTAATAAAAAATCGAGTAAAAACTTACCGACAGATTATATCAATACCATATCGACGACCAAAGAAGGTGAAATAGCTCAGGAGAAAACATATGAGCTCGATCAAGAATTAATTAAAAAGAGAGAAAGATTGGATGGATATTATTGCATCTCAACAAGTCTAGATAATACCTCATCAGAAAAAGTTCTTAGATACATGAAATATCGTTGGTTTATTGAGGATTCCTTTAAAGTGATGAAGCAATACTTAAATTTTAGACCAATCAATCATTCTAAAGACAAAAGAATTGAATGTCATTTCTTTACTGTGTTCCTTACTTTAGTAATTTATCGATACATGCAAATCGTTATAGAGCAGTCAAATATCTTCCTATCAAATTACTATACTGATGAAGTTTTATTTGATGTGTTGAGGAACATGGAAATCATAAAAAAGAATAATCATTATTTCCCAGCGACAGAAGTTACCGCGGAGATGTTAAAGCTTTGCGAATTATTCAATATTAACTTCAATAAGGAAATAATGAAGCCTTCCTATATTAAATCTGAAATTAATAAAAAGAGAAAAATAAGACAAGAAAATAGCTCAGTATACAGCAAATTGAAAAGAAATAAATATAATTAAAAACGGCCAAATCTCGCATGACATGGGGGTTTTTGGCCTTTTTTAGCATTTGCAAGTGTCAAAGATGGGTTCTGGCCTTTTTCAATTGTTTTTTGCTTTGTGGAAAATTACATACGCAGGGGCGGTCGTTATTTTTTGCGTTTC
>JADIMN010000156.1 GCA_017694735.1 Candidatus Alectryobacillus merdavium | reverse complement strand
GCTTCTAATACTTTTAATTTAGAATCATATTTAGATGTAGTCTCTGCTAATTTAGCTTTTAATTTATCTTGATTTTCATTATATTTTTTAATCAATCCATCAAAATGATTATTTGATTTACTGATTACACTTTCATCACTTGTTCTCTCATTAATGAAACTTCTTAATTCTTCAACGTATTTTGGTTTCATACCCATTAAAAGTTGTAATGAAATAATATTTTCATGTAAGAGTTTTTCTTGTTTAGTTTGTTCAAGAATAATATCTTTTTCATATTTATAAAGAAGATTTAATCTTGGAGCAACTTCTTTCTTTTTATTTTTTAAAGAATAAGTATTGTAATGTCTAAGATTTTCAAATTCATTCTTTAATTTAGTAATTTGAGCCTTTAATTCTTGATCACGATCGTGAACTTGAGCTTCAACTTTAGCCTTTTTAATTAAGATAGAATATCTAACTTTTAATTTTTCAAGAATTTCTTCTTTTTGATCTAATAATTCACTAATCTTATTATCAAGTTCAGCATCGCTTAATTTCTTACTAGATTTTTTAATTAAAGTTGCATATTTTGCATCAAGTTTTTCTACTTTTGTTTTGTATTCAGCTTCAAGAATTAAATCCTTATTAGGCATAAATACTAATCCAAATTTTTGTAAGAAAGCGACAAATTTTTGTTTATCGAAATTTAATACTTGAATTAAAATTGCAATAATCAAAATAGCACCTTTAATAGCATCATTTAAGAATGGATTTAAATTTAAAGCACTAATAATTTTATCAATACCTTGGAATGCAGCAGCACCAAAGATAACTCCAATTATGCTACCTCTACCTCCACTCATTGCAATACCACCTAAGACAACTGAAGCGATTGCATAAAGTTCATATGAACTTCCAGTTGTTGCGGTGTCAACATTACCTCTTGTTGCGATATGCAAGAATCCAGAAATACCAACTAAAGCACCAGCAATTGCAAATACTAATGTTTTATTTAAATTTGTTTTAATACCAACTAATGAAGCAGCTTTTGGATTGCTACCGACAGCATAAATTTTACGACCAAATTTTGTATATTTAGTCATCAACCAAACAAGTACACCAATTAAAATAAATAAGATTGCTGGAAGAGTAATAGAAGCAACTTGTAAGAAGCCCAATTCTCTAACATAGTTACCAATATTTGGACCATAACCAGTCATATTTAAAATAGAGCCGTTAACCCATCCTGAAACAGCAGAATCAGATGCAGTTCTTGTAACATCGCCTAAATATTGAGCAAAGCTACGATACATTAACATTGTTGCAAGAGTAACAATAAATGAAGGCATCTTTAAAATACCAATAAAGAAACCATTAACAAGTCCAAGCAATAAACCCGATGCAATTGAAGCAATTAAACAAACAAAGAAGCCTAATAAAGTATTTCCCGTCGCAACTATCGTATAGTTATACGATAAAATCGATGCAACTATCGACATAGCAAACATACTACCAACCGATAGATCGATTTCTCCTAACAGGATTATTAAACCCATACCAATTGCAACAATACCAACAGTAGTTGCACTAACGAAGATATTTGTAAACAAACTCCAATTGAAGTATCTTATCGTTGAGAAAATATAGATAAGTAAAACTACTAAGAAAATAAATAAATAATTTGATTTTGACCAAGTTTTCTTAAAGAAACCACCAACATCTTTTGCTATTTCTTTTCCAGTAGCAATTCTCTCAAATTCTTCTCCATTACGAATGAAGACATCTTTTCTAATTAAAGGATTAGTCATGATTTTCTCCCTCCATCTTATTTGCGCTTGTTGCATAGTACATGACTCTTTCTTCATTTACTTCGTCATGCTCTAATATTTTTACAATTGAGCCGTGATAGAAAACGCAACATCTATCGGCACATTTCATAATTTCTGGAACTTCAAGAGTATTAAAGACAATTGTTTTTCCACTTTCAGCAAGTTCTAACAGCAATTTATAAATTTCTGCTTTAGCACCAACATCAATACCTTGTGTAGGGTTATCTAACAATAAGATATCAGCATTTGTTTTAAGCCATCTACCAATAATAACTTTTTGTTGGTTACCACCACTTAAAGAAACAAGTAAATCATTTGAAGAATTAGCTTTAATATTTAATTGTTTCTTTAACTTGTTATAGACAATTCTCTCTTTACTAGGAATATATCCAAAACCTTTTAAAACATTGTTTGAAGCAACACATGCATTATCTAAAATCGATAAAGATTCAAATACGGAATTTTCCTTTCTATTTGATGGAACCATTCCAACTTTATCTCTCATTATTTTTTTAGTTGATTTATTTGTAATTTGTTTATCAAAAGCAATGATTTCACCACTTGTTGCTTTAGTTACACCAAACATACATTGCATAAGTTCACTGCTACCAGCACCTTGTAAACCGGTAAAACCAATAATTTCGCCTTTTCTAACTTGTAAATTTACATTTTTAAATCCTGGACCATTTAAATCTACGATATCTAATACAACTTCTCCAAGATTTCTCTTTTTATAATAATCTGTATTGTCATAACCTTCACCAACAATATCTTTAGTAATTTTTTCTGGAGTTGTATCACTAATTTTTCCTGATGAAACAAAATAACCATTTCTTAAAACCGTATATTCATCACATAATCTAAATATTTCTGGCATTTTATGTGAGATAAATATGAAGGTTTTGCCCTGTTTTTTAAGATTATTAATAATATTAAAAAAGTGATCAATTTCTTCATTAGACAAAGCCGTTGTTGGCTCATCTAAAATAAAAATACTTGCATTAGCAAATAACGCTTTAGATATTTCAAGTAATTGTTTTTTAGCTGTAGATAAATTAGCAACTAAATCATTCGCATCAATATCAACGCCAAGTTCTTTAAATAAGTTATTAGCTTTATTTATCATTGTCTTAGCATCAATAAATCCAAATTTCTTTATTTCCTTTGTGATAAAAATATTTTCGTATACTTTTAAATCATTAAATAGATTAATTTCTTGGTGAACAAATGCGACACCTAATTTTTCAGAAAGATTAACATTTAATCTTCCAACATCTTTTCCATCAATTTTAACGATACCAGAATCAGGTTGATGAACACCACCTAAAATATTCATTAAAGTTGATTTACCAGCACCATTTTCACCAATAAGAGCGTGAATAGAACCTCTTTTAACCTTTAAGGAAACGTTATGCAAAACTTGAACACCAAAGAATGATTTGTTAATGTTGATCATTTCAAGTTTAACCATTTAATAACACCTCCTATTAAATATTGGAGGCCAAATTATTTAATTTTGGCCCCCAAAATTTATAAGTTTAAATAATTTTTAGATTTACAGTATCTAAATTAGAATCCTTTAAATTCGTCAACGTTTGTTTCATCAACGATTTCAACAGGAATGACGTGGTCATGGTTAGCAATCTTTGTACCATCTTTAAGATAAGTATTCATATCGTCGATACCATTTCTAATCATTGCTGGTGGATAAGTAACATCAAAGAAATCAACGTCTTGTACATATGTTGAAAATTCAGACCATCTTGGGTGAGTTTTGTTAATAACATTGTACATTTCTTGTAAACCGGATGAAGCAGCGATAACTTCAATTTTTTGACCAAATGCGACTTTTGCAGCTTCTGGAATTGTTGAAGATTCATCTGCGAGTTCTTCTAAGATACCCATAGCACATTCTGAGTCGTGGGTGAAGATTAATCTGTAATCTGATAATGTTGGATCTTTAGCATAAGCACTTGTTAACCAAGCTTCAAAGTTAGCAGCAGCTGTTGCTCTTGACCAACGAGTTGATGGTAATTGTTCCCAAGCTGTTTCGATTTCAGCATCTGTCCAACCTTCTTCTTTTAATACACTTTGGAATCCATCATTTCTTGCGAGAGGAACTGAAGAGTTGTCACCTGGAAGAACTAAAATCTTTTCATCTTTTTGTAAATTATACTCATCAAGAAATCTTGTTGCGGTTAATTCACCGATCATTTCGTTGTTTCCTCTGACGTCGCCAACCCAAACATCACTATTATTGATAACATCACTATCAGTAATAACACGGTCTACGACGACAAATGGAATGTTAGCATTTGCTAATGCTTCGACACCAGCTTTAGCACCGGAGTCCCATGGAAGTGTAACAACACCAGCAACAGTTGAAGCACGAGCTACTAAGTCTTGCATTTGGAGAACTTGTTGTTCTGAATTGTCAGATGTCATGACTCTAAATTCATAGTCATATTCACCGCTCTCATTGAGTTCTGCAGCATAATCTCTAGCGTTTGTTAAGACAGCGCCAGTCCAACCGTGGTCAGCACTTGGAACTAAAATAAGAAGTTCTTTTTCGCCACCACCACATGATGCTAAACCAGTTACCATAGCTGCAACTGCTAAGCATGCTAATACTTTGTTTTTCTTCATAGAAATTTTCCTCCTATTATAATATTTCTATAACAATGGTTTTCTCAAAGAATAACCATAAAAACCTTATTTATAATCGACCCATTTTCCTTCTTTGCTAGATTCAATAGCTTTATGGATAAATTTAACTCCATCAACACCATTGCTAACATTTTGGAAATCAGTGTCTTCTTTTGTAAGTTCTTCACCATTTTTCTTTTTAAGAATTGTGGTAATAACATTACGATAGATATTTGCAAAAGCAATAATTAAACCTTCTGGATGTCCGACTGGAAGTCTTGAATTTAATCCAGCTTTATATTCTTTACTAACTCCACTGCCTCTTACAATTACTTGTTGAGCTCCATTAATTGGAGTGTAATTTAAATAATCTGGATATTCTTGATTCCATTCAAGAGCGCCTTTATCACCAAATACTCTAATGACTAATCCATTATAATGACCAAGTGCGACTTGAGAACACCATAATGCTGCTCTTACACCATTTTCATATTCAATAATCATATTTGAATTTAAATCAAGTGCCATACCATAAGTATCGGTTGTAGCAACAAGTTTTTTAATTTCAAATCCGGTTAAATAATGAACTAAGTTTTCAGCATGAGTTCCAATATCACCGATACAATTTGAAATTCCACTATATTTAGGATCGCTTCTCCATACACTTAAAGTAGTAGACTTTTGATTTTTAGGATCTAAAGAATTAACTAACCAATCTTGTACATATTCAACATTAATAGAAACGATTTTTCCAATTTTTTCTTTTTCAATCATTTCTTTTGCTACTTTTACCATTGTATAACCGGTATAAGTATATGTAATAGCAAAAGTTAATCCTTTTTCTTTAGCAATACTTTCTAATTCTTTTGCTTCTTCAATTGTAAAGCAAAGAGGTTTTTCACAAACTACATTAATTCCATGTAACAAGAACTCTTTAGCAATTTGATAATGTAAGAAATTTGGAGTACAAATTGAAACAAAATCAATTTTATCTTCTCTTTGTGATTCCCTTTCAGCCATTTCTTTATAATCTTTATATGTTCTTGAAGGATCAACACAATATGCTTCTGCAGTTTCTATTCCAAGTTTTTCATCAGAAGAGAAACATCCTGCAACAAGTTTAGCTCTTGTATCAAAATTTATAGCTTTTCTATGGACTTCACCGATAAATGCCTTTAAATCGCCACCTACCATGCCATAAGTTAATCTTTCATACTTCATAATTACATCCTTTATTTAAAAACTATTTTGTATTAGAAATAGCGTCATCAAATTTAATTGAACTTGCTTCAAAATCAGTCTTTCTAACAAAAGCACAAGCTTCAGTTGCTCCACTGACTCTTTCCATTCCGCTATCTTCCCATTCAACATTTAATGTTCCTTCATAATGATGTGCGTTTAAAACTCTAATAATTTCTTCAAAGTTAACATCACCATGACCTAAACTTCTAAAATTCCAACCTCTTCTTAAATCACCGAAGTCGATATGTGAACCTAGTAAACCACTTCTGCCATCTAATCTAACAGCAGCATCTTTCATATGAACATTATAAACTTTGTCAGCAAAATCATTTAAATATAGATGAGGTGTAACACCTTGCCAAATTAAGTGTGATGGATCAAAAGTCAAACCAAATTCAGGTACATCACTCATGACTTCAAGAATTCTTTTTGCAGTATAATAGTCAAATGCAATTTCACCTGGGTGAACTTCTAATGCAAACTTAATTCCATATTTTCTAAATTCTTTCATAATTGGAAGCCAATCTTTTCTAACTTCTTGGAAACCTGCTTCTACCATATCTTCAGTTGTTTGTGGGAATGAATATAAATACTTCCAAATTGGTGAACCAGTAAATCCACTAATAACTTTAACGCCTAATTTATGAGCAACAGCTGCAGCTTTCTTCATACTTGAAACTGCCCATTCTTTGATTGCTTTTCTATCATTAGCATATTTAGCAGGAGCAAAATTGTTTAATCTTGGATCTTCAGGATCTGAGACACATTGTCCAATAATATGTGTAGCAATAACTGGGACAATTAAATTGTATTTTTTAAGTATATCTTTAATATACTCAATATAATTGTCATCTTCATATGCTTTATCTAAATCAAAAGCATTTCCCCAGACAGCTAATTCAAGTCCATCATAACCCATTTGATGGGCGGTTTTACATAACTCTTCAAAGGTTAAATCTGACCATTGACAAGTAACCAAACAAACTAATCTTTTTCCCATTTGTATTTCCTCCTAGATTACTAGATTAATTTAATTATGTTCAGGAATTATAGATTCCTTTAAATAAACAGTGTTTTCGTAGATTTTATCTACTATATTTAATTCTTTAACAAGATAATTGAATGCTATTTCAACGGATTTAAATCCTTGTGAATATGGATGTTGTCCGATTGTAGCCGTGACAGTTCCGTTTTTTAATCCTTCTTTTACAGATTTGCTTTGATCAACAGTAATAATTTCTAGTTTTTGTTGGCTTTCAGAAATAGCTCTAAGTCCTCCACCAATACCAGCTCCGATAAAACATATTGCATCAAGGTGAGTCTCATTTATTAATTTTTTTGTAACTTTGTAAGAAAATTCATCATTATCGAAATTTTCTACAAACTTTACTATTGAGATATTGTTATTAAGAGTGTTTTTTAATCCTTTTAATCTATTTAATTGACCAACGTGATCAACAGACCCAATAACAATTCCGAGTTGTGAATTTTCTTTAGTAAGAGTTAAATTAAACAAATTACCAATTAAACACCCACAATTGTAATAATCTGAACCAATAAAACATAACTTGTCTTCAATTTTAAGATCTCTATTGAGTGCGACTTTTTTACATTTTAATTCATTAATCTTTTTACAGACCATCTCATTGTCTGAGGCTGTAACAATTAATAAATCACAACCAACTTCTTTTAACTCATCAACAGCTTTATAAATAGATGAATTTTCATTAAGGTCAACTTCTTTAATAATGAAATTTAAACCATAATCATAATATCTATTTATGCCATTTCTTATTCCAGTAAGTACATCTTGGAAGAATGAATTATTGATTGTTCCAACAATAACCCCAACATTTAAATCTCGATCACTGGATAATCTTTTAGCAATAAATGATTTTTCATAACCAGTTTCCTTGATTACATCCATCACACGCTTAGCAACTTCACTGTTAACACTTCCTCTATTATTAATAACTCTGTCAACAGTTCCTCTAGATGTTTTTGCCAATCTTGCAACTTCTTTAATCGTTATGTTTTGTTTCTTCATAATTCTTACTTTGTGTTCGTGAAACCGCTTTCTTTTAAAGGTGTGTCCGAGCACACTATTATTTTTTCACTATTTGATTTTAATTTCAACACTTTTTTTAAAAATAAATTTTAAGCACAAAAATCATCAATAAATAAAATTTGAAATTTTAATTTAAAAAACCATTTTCCTCTTATTTTTTTAACTACTTTCACAAAAAAATAAGAAATAAGTTAATTTATAAAAAATAAAAAGCACAACTTCAAAAACAAAAAAAGCCGAATTTTTTTCGGCAATTTTTGTGCTTGGAAAACGCCTTAAATGCCCTCAAAATTGGAAAGCGAACGTTTTTAATGTCTTAGGAAAAATCTTCTATTCTTATTTTTATTTGATTATTTCCCAATAGCCGCCTTTGTCTGGCCCTGAATGCTTGATAATCTTTCGCTCCTGTAATTTTTTTAGATAATGCCTAATGCTTCCCTCTGTTTTATGCAAAACAATTGCCATGTCTTTTCTCGAAATATTTCCATTATTTTTAATTAGTTGAAATATTTCCTCTTCTATGTTTTCTGGTTGTGTCGTGGTTGTTTTTCTGGTTGTCTTATCAAAACCTTCTCTATTGAATGGTATTACCACATCGATGAAATATTCAGAAAAAATATATGCCTCTTCACCATAAACTTTAACAACCGAAGGAACACCGTGACCACTTTCTTCAGCGAAATCGCACGCTCTAAATATATCAAAAAGTTCTTTATTTACCGGCTCGCTTTTGCCACGTAAGAATTGCTCCTTAGTTAAAACGCTAGGTATACCACCAAACGATTCGATTTCTAAGCGGTCGCTATAAACATATATGCCTGGATGGTTGCTTTCACTCCATTTGTTGTGTACACATGCGTTAATCCACGCTTGTTCAAACGCCTCAGTATCAAACATTTTTCTTTCTTTTCGTGGTGTTGTTGTAACATCTACAAACGTTTGATTAATTGAATTCACATAATTTTTCGCTTGTTCCATTGCCAATAACAAACATTTTCCACCAAATTCTTCTCTTCTTAAATATTTCGTTTTATCCGAGGAGGCAAATGTCGCAACATTTATAACAATGTCGTTTTTATCGGCTAAAATTTCTGCTAAATAGTTAAAATGCCCCTCCTTTGTTAGCAAATGATAGTTTTCTAAAAAAGTATCATCTGAAATATGATTATTATTCGACAGCAAATAATTTTTTAATATTTGAAATGTCAGATGACTTTTTCTAGAAGGAATGTCAACAATGCTCGTTGTAATATTTGATAACGACTTGAGAAATCTTTCCTTTATTTCTTCAGGTGTTAAACTTTTACAAGAAGTGCCTATTCTTATATAGCACCCCATTTCTGATAGACCGTATTTTTTTATGTAAAATAACTGGTTGCCTTTTTTTACTTCAATTTTAATAATATTTTTACCATCTATTATTTCATGAAATTGTTTAACAAAAGAAACACAACGCGGGGAAATTTGATCGGTTATGATATCCGAGATTTCTCGCATAGTTTCGTCAATATTAGTAATACCAACAAGATTATTCTTTTTGTTTACGCCAATTATTATTGTTCCTCCTTCAGAGTTTAAAAAAGAAACAATCTCTTTTGGTAAAGAATTTGAAACTTTTTCTTTAAATTCTAATTTGTCATTCTCATCGATAAGCATCTCAATATGACCTCGCTAATTATTATAGTTCTATAGCAACCAGAAAACAACAAGAAAACAACCAGAAAACAGGATGTGTTTTACCTTGTAAGTTCTTTCAGTATTGATGATTTGGAAATTTGTAGTACACATAATCAAGACTCAGCCATGTTTTGGCTAATTTTTCGACTAAAAGAAAAATTGAGATTATGAGTCTCAAATAGGGAACTTATAATCTCCTCGTATTGACTTCAACAAAAAAGAGAGGCTTTTGTTCCTCTCCGTGATTATCCCGTCTTCGCTTCTTTTGATGCATCTGCTCTTAAGCTTTGCACATTGGCTGGCTATCCTATCAATACATATTAGAACGACATCCGAGTTTGTTATCTTCCCTCCTAATGGTGTCAAAGGAAGAGCGATATCGTTAATAAGTCCAATGGCATAAAAATTCTCTAATTTCTTCTTTTTTTCTTTTAAAAATCACACAGAAATTCCTCCTTTTTCTAGATTCGAGCAAGAGAAAGGACTCGATTAGGAGTCCCAAATATATTTAATTAATTTTCTATTTAAGGAGTTTATCCTTTTCTTTTTTGTATTCTTCTTCGGATAAAATCCCTTTTTCTTTTAGTTCAAATAGTTTTTCTAATTCATTTATTTTGCTAACATCTTCTTCCTTGTTATTTTCCTTTTTGTTTTGACTATCTTTTAGTCTATTTTGAATGGCATTATAAACCTCATCTAGATTTTTAATAAAAAAGAAAATAATTCTGCTTGAAGATGAATTTAATATTAATGATTTTGATAGCTTTCCATCATTTTTCATGACTGATGTAATCTCATCCAACGGAAGATCCACAGAATGTTTGAGATTTCTACCAATAACCCCATTATCATCAATTGTTAATTTTTGCTTACGGATTGAAAAGGCATAATATAAAATACCGATTGCAAAAATAACAGATAAAATAGCAAGACAAACATAAATAAAAACGGTCGTTTGATCTTTCTTAATGTCAGGCAATGAACTTGCTTCATCTTGAAGAGAGGGATCGGTAATTAATAAACATATTGCTAATATAAAAATTAGTACGCAAATGATGCCCGCAATTAGAAATGGTAAAAATCCGCCAAATTTGGCTTTAACTTCATTATTTGAAATACTTTTATTTTCAGTCATATTTGTCTCCTCAACTACAAATGTTCTTGATTAGAATACCCCCCCCGACAAAAGTCAAGAGTTTCGATAAAATGCGCACTATTTGACCATAGCCTCATAGTCCAACTTGTATCTCGTCAAAGTCGCATAATGCACGGTATTATAAATTTGCTCACTCCCCACATATACACTGCTCACTTTCTTTATAATATTTCTCAAGGAGGAAGAAAATGAAATACAACAAAGAACAAAGATTGCTCATAGGTAGAGAGATTTATACACATGAGATTACAATTTCTCAGGCAGCAGAAAAATATGGTATCAATCGTTACACTGCTAGAGATTATATGAGAGAATACCGAGATATAAATAATCTAGAACCGATGAGCGATGGAAAGGAAGAACTAATTATTCTTAAAGAAAAGAAAATATCTAAGTATGAAGACTTAAAGGATATGACTAAAGAACAATTAATTGACGAAGTAATTAAAGCTCGTGTTGGAGAAGAACGAGCAAAAAAAGGTTACATCGTGAAAGGAGGTGGTCAGGAAAAGGAATTCATTATCTCAGAAGATGCGAGTTCGAAATAATATATACTCTTTCAACATATTTTTCGGTAAATAAACTATGTGAAATTATGGATGTAAATCGTCGTAGTTTCTATTATTGGAGAAAAAATTTAAATAATCCTAGTAATAAAATTATGAAAAGAAATGCTGATATATTGTTATTTAAAAAATATCACGAATTGTATCCATCACATGGTTATAAATGGCTAAGAGCCATAATAGAAAAAGAGGAAGGAATCGTATTTTCCGTAAATTACGCACATAGATGTTGTAAATATGCAGGTATTAGAAGTAAAGCTAAAAAAATAAAGATAAGGCGTAAATACGATAGAGAATATGTTTATCCAAATCTATTAACAGCAGATTTAAAAATTGATAGACCTATGCAAGTTGTTGTAAGTGATATGACAGCATTCTGGTGTAAAAATACTTTTTATGAACTCACCCTTTATATGGACTTATTTAATAACGAGATAATTGCTTATGATATTTCATCGAAAAGAGGTGATAGAACTACTTATATTAATGGTTTAGATCAATTATTAGAGAAGAAAAAAGAGTACAGGAACCTTCAATTAATTCTACATACAGACCAAGGTTCTGTGTACTCATCAAAAAGCTATAATGAGCTTTTGCCTTTATATAATATCATACATTCTATGTCTAGAGCAGGTACTCCTACTGATAATGCTTCCATGGAAGCAATAAACGGCTGGATAAAAGAAGAATTGTTTACTGATTTTAAAATTAACAATCTGGACGATCCAGTTAAGAGTATTGACGAATACATTTACTTTTTTAACAATAAACGACCAGCATATTCATTGAACTATATGACACCCATTCAATATAAAAATTTATATGTTAAATGAGCAAAAAATATTGACTAGTGCA
>JADIMN010000015.1 GCA_017694735.1 Candidatus Alectryobacillus merdavium | reverse complement strand
AACAGATAATAGAGTTTATTCATATACATTATGCGGAAAAAATAACATTAAAGCTTATTGCTAATAATATACATATATCTATAAGTGATTGTAGTCATAGTTTTAAAAAGTTTATGAAGGAAAGTGTATTTGAATATATTTTATATTATCGCATTCAACAGAGTTTATATTTATTGCAAAGTGATGATTATTCAATTATGTAAATTGCTTTAAAAGTGGGTTTTAATAGTAGTAGTTATTATAGTAAATTGTTTAAAAAATATATGAAAATGACTCCTAGAGAATACAAAAAGCTCTTGAATTAAGATAGTTCAAGAGCTTTTTGTATTTTAGCAATAATTATTAAAAAAATATACAGGATATTTGTTAATATTTTAGAGAAGGAGGTACAAAATGAAAGATAGAAAAGTTTTAAATATCCAAACAGCTATTAATTTTATTGAAAACAATATTGATAAAAAATTAAGTTTGTGCATGATTGCTCAAGCTTTAAATTATTCTAAATATCATTTACATAGAATGTTTAATGAAGTTTTAGGAATGACAATACATGAATATATTCAACGAAGACAACTTACAGAAGCCGCAAAGTGGCTGATTTTTTCAAAGAAGTCAATTATAGATATTGCTATACTTTGTGGTTATGAAAGTCAACAGGCTTTTACGTTAGTATTTAAAGAAATGTATAAAGAAACACCAGCTGTTTATAGAAGAAGAGGAATTTTTTATCCATTACAATTACGTTTTAATTTATATGATAAGGAAGAGAAAAAATTTTCGCTTAAAGATATACGCTTGGCTAAATTTGAAGACATTCCTATTTGGTTAGAATTGGTAAAAATGGTAATTAGTGGATATCCAAACTTTAATAAGGTAGATTATCTTATTAAATTAAAAAATTGCATTATTGAAAAAAGAGCCTTAATCTTGAAAGATGGAAATATAGCAATTGGAATAATGGCTTTTTCATATGAAACAAATAATATTGAATTTTGGGGAGTTCATCCACAATATAAAAAAGAAAATATTGCTTATAAATTTTTAAAGAAATTAATAATTGACTTTTTACCTGAAAAAAATATTAGCATAACAACGTATAGAGAAAATGATAAAGCTGATATAGGTTATCGTGATGAAATAAAACAGTTAGGTTTTATAGAAAAAGAATTACTTATTGAATATGGTTATCCTACACAAAGATTTGTTTTTAAAGGAATGAATATTAATGTTAAAAACGAATTGTAAACAGAAAGCAAATCTTTTTCTTATAAGCCAGTCTATTACATTATTAGGTTCAACACTTGTTCAAATGGTAATTATTTGGTACATAACAGTAAAAACATTATCAGGATGTTGGGTAGCCTTATTTAGTATTTGTGCTTATTTACCACAATTTTTAATATCTTTTTGGGGCGGTGTATGGGCTGACCGTTTCAATTGTAAAAAAATAATTATGGTAGTAGATATTTTTATTGCGGTAGTAACATTATTTATGATATTAGTTATTCCATATATAGACAATGAATTTATTTTCTATTCATTATTGTTAATTACATTAATTTTACGGTCATTAGGTGCGGGAATACAAACACCTACAGTTAATGTTGTGATATCAAAAATAGTATCAAAAAGATATCTTATGCAATATAACAGTCTTAACACAATGATACAGTCAATAATGCAGTGTGTAGTTCCATTAGTAGCAGGAATTATATTATCATTTACATCATTAGAAGTAGCATTATGGATTGATGTATTGACGGCTATAGTAGGTAATGTGATTTTATATCAAATATCAATGGGTAAGTCATCAAGTAAAATTAATATAAATTCTACTTGGCAAGATATAAAATGTATCATAAATTATGTATTAAGAAATGAGTTTATTATAAATTTATTATTTGTTTATGGAATATACGTTTTAGGTTGTGTTCCAGCAGGTTTTTTAGCAGGTCTTTTTGTTAGTAGATTTTATGATAGTAGCTATGAATTTTTGGTATTTGTTGAATGTATTGGTTTTGGCGGTATGATAATTGGTGGATTTTTAGTAAATATATGGGGAAAATTAATAAAAAAAGAAAAAATTTTATATATAAGTTTGATTATTTTTGGATTAATGGCAATACTCATGGGGATAATAAAAAATTTTCTACTATATCTCGTTTTTATGTGTATATATGGTATGGCTTTGACAATAATTCAAATAATAATAACAACTTTATTGCAGGAAAAAACGGATATAAATGTACAAGGAAAAATTTTTGGTATAATGAGTACAATATATAGTGGATTTATACCTTTTGGTTTATTTATATTTGGAATATTAGCGGATATAATATCGTTATCGATAATAATGGTTATTTCAGGCATTGTGTTGATGGTATTATCTATATGGAATATTTTTAAAGATATCATTAATATATAATTAAAATAATAGATACTAAAAAGCTCTTATAAAATTTTTCGTTTATAAGAGCTTTTTTAATTAACTTATGATTAAGGCTAAGCTGATGAGGAGTAATACAATACCCTGTATGTAGCCCATTATTTTGTTGAAGTTTTTGATATTTAAGATATAATCGCGTACTTTGCCTGCACAGATGGCAACGAGGGAGAATATCACAAGTGTTTGCAGACCGAAGATAAATCCTAAAAAGGCAATTTGAAGACTAACGCTATTAGAATTTAAATTGACGAATTGTGGCAAAAATGCCAAGAAAAATAATAATACTTTAGGATTTAAAACATTCATGATAACGCCACGGCGATATAATTTGAAATATGAACCGCTTTTATTTACAGCGTTTAATTTTAAATTGCCTTGTGCGTGAAATGCGCCCCATGCTAGATATAATAAATAAGCTGCACCAGCGTATTTTAATATGGCAAAAGCTAGTGGCGATTGTTGTGTAATAGCGGCAACACCTATGATTACAAGAGTTGTGTGAAATATAAGTCCTGTGGTTAAACCTAAAGCTAAGCTGATACCACTTCTTGC
>JADIMN010000155.1 GCA_017694735.1 Candidatus Alectryobacillus merdavium | reverse complement strand
GAATAGTCTAACACTAGAATTAAAAACTAGCAATAAGAAAATAAAAAAAGGAATTAGCAAAATACTAATTCCCGTAAGTTTTTAGCGAAATTTATAACTTGAGATACGCTTTATACATATTGTACGTTTTCGTATCAAAACACGAATAAATAATTGTCATATCATAATCTGAATTATTTTTTAGCCAATTATCAACAGTTGCTATAGCAATTTTTGTAGCATCTTCTAGTGGATAATGGTAAACACCAGTGGAGATTGCAGGAAAAGCTATGGAATGAACATCGTATTTTTTAGCCAAATCGAGCGAATTTTTATAGCAGTTTGCAAGATTTGTAGCATCGCTGTCTTTGCCAGAATAAATCGGCCCAACAGTGTGAATGACATATTTTGCCTTTAATTTATAGCCTTTAGTGATTTTTGCTTCACCAGTATTGCAACCGCCGAGTGTACGACATTCATTTAAAAGTTCACGCCCTGCTGCGCGGTGAATTGCTCCATCTACGCCACCACCGCCGAGCAGTGTTTTATTAGCAGCGTTGACAATAGCATCACAATCAAGTCTTGTGATATCGCCTAAATCAATTTGAATTTTACTCATGAAAACACCTTCAATCATTAATTAATCATCTTAACTAAAGTTATATATTATTTATCACCGTATTGGAATTTTAGAAATGGTGATTTTCGTTTTAGTAAGCCCATTTGCCTTGAGAAAATGAGCAAGCTCCTGCTTGTTTTGCCTGCACATAGCGCCGAGTGTAATCTCAGGGATTAATTTGCTATCCCAAATATGCGATAGACAAAGTTTATGGTAGCTACGGATTTCATTTTTAAACACTGAAAAATGCGTCTGTTCAATGGCGGTATTTTTAAGTGAAGAGTTAAATTTATCATGCAGTAATTTAAACGTTTCAGGAATTATGATATTTTTGCTCATAGTCAAAAAATCTTTTTTCATCATCAAGGTTTTGGGATAAAATAGCAAGCGAAATTCATGCTCATCAGCAAAATAACTATTTTTAGCGAAGTTCATCAATTTATGGTAAGCGATTATTAAGACGATAAAACCGTATTGTTCAATGTACTTTTGAAAAGACTCGTTATAAGTACGGACTTGCTCTTCAAACAATGTATAAAAACGCGAGCAGATTTGCATGAGTTTATTTAAAATCTCTTCATCACTGTATAGGATTTTTTCCAGCTCCGTTATGGAAAAATGTGAATAATCCTTGAAATTTACATTGAGTTTATCCATATTGATACCGATACAAACACCACTATAACTAGAAGCATATCTTTCCCAATGTGAGAGATTATCTTTTTTATCTGTTAAACTTAACGAATAACCATCACTTTTTTTGAGATAATTTTTTAAGTCAGGCATATGGGTTTCAAAACTTTTTTTTAATAATGATAGATATTGCTTGAAATTATCATCAGTGGAATTATTTATAATTTCGTCCATATCTTTGAGCATATGATTTACAGTATAATATCTCTCTGATTTATCATTAGAAGATTTTAGATTGGTCAGCCAAAGCTCACGGCTCATGATGATATTATAAAGTGAATTGATTGATGTATAATGATAAAAAATATTTTGTCCGTCCATAATTATTACCTCATAAAATCTTATTAATTATAATTATGAGAGCGAAAGAGAGGAAAAGCAATAGTGAAAAATGTATTTGTTTATCTAATGTGAGGTTTGGAATTTGCGGAATTATTGAAATACGGTAAATTAGGAAATCAGCAAATTTCAGTATATAATAAAAGTGTTAATTAAAACTAATAAATGAAAGAAGAGATTTTTAAATGAGTTTGATAGAGAATTTTATATATAATGGATTTTTTTCTGAATATTTGCCAGAAGAATTTTCTTTAGAAAATCCAAATGGAAAAAAATTATTGGAAATATGGGAATCAGATAGAGTATCTGAGAACAGTATAAATGTAGAACCATTATCTTTTAATATGAGTAGATTTGATAAGAATGGTAGAAGAAGAACTATTTATTTACCAGAAATAACATCATATATAAAATTAGTAGTATATATAAAAGAAAATAATTTATTAGAAGAGTTGATAGAAATAGCAAAAGATGAACATTCATTTTCACCAATACTGAAAAATGGAAATGAATTTAGCAAATTTGAACAAATTTACAATATAGAATTTGATAAAGAACTTTCTAATATGGGTTCAAATTACATTTGTAATATAATTGATAAAATAAAACAGTCAAAAGGTGCAAAAGGAATTTTATATTTAGATATAGCAAATTTTTATTTGAGTATATATACACATCTTTTTCCTGCTTTAAAAGTAGGATATGAGAAAGCACAGCAAATGTTTTTAACAAATGGCAATGATAAAGAATATTTGACTTATAAAAGATTAGATGAATTAGTGAGACAATTAAATGGTAAAAGGACAAATGGAATTTTGCCAGGTTTGCTTTTATCAAGAATCCTATCAGAAGCTTTATTAAGTTGTATAGATAAAGAAATTGAAAATAAAGGAATAAATTTTGCTAGATATGTAGATGATTACGAAATATTTATTTATGATGAAAATGATATTGATAAAATTGAAAATACTGTATCAGATATTTTAAGAAAATATTTTTTAATGTTAAATAGTCAAAAAACTAGATATGAAAAATTTCCTTATTATGTTATTGATAACTTAGATAAAATATTATGCGATTATATTGAAGATAAATTAAACCCTGAAGAATTAATGGAATTATTTAATCAA
>JADIMN010000154.1 GCA_017694735.1 Candidatus Alectryobacillus merdavium | reverse complement strand
GATATTAATAATATCTTAAATATTTTATTTAAAAACTACAATTTTGGTTTTGTTGGAATTGACTTTATTATAAATGATGGTCATTATATTTTAAATGAAATAGAAGATTTAGTTGGTTGTAGAATGCTATATTTAAAATGGGATAAAGATATAGCTGATTTATTATTTAAAGAGATCTTAAAGATTATAAAACAAAAATAAAAGCTGCAATTCTTTAAAATAATTAAGAATTGCAGCGTTTTTTAATAACTTTAATTTTATTTATCTTTTAAATTTTCTAATGCAAAATAAGCTGCACCAATTATACCTGCATCATTTTTTAAAGTTGCAGTTTTAATTATTGGTTTTGGAGTTGCTTTAAATCCAAAATAATACTTTTCACAATATTCATTTATTAAATTTACAAGATAGTCTTCTTGTTCTGAAACTCCACCACCAATTAAGATAATGTCAGGTCTAAAAATATTACAATAATTTAAGATACCTTCACTTAAATACCTAATATATTTGCTAACTACTTCTTTAGCACCAACATCATCACTATATTTTTTTAAAGTTTCAAAAGATACACTACCATTAACTTCATCAATGTTATGATTAATCTCATCCCACATTTTTGAATCTTTATATTTTAATAAACCTTCTTTTGTATATCTAACTAATGCTCTAGCACTTGCATAAACTTCAAAACATCCTCTTCTTCCACAAGTACACATTTCTCCGTTTATATCTATACTCATATGTCCAAGTTCTGCACCAGTAAATTGATTTCCAGCATATAATTTATTATTAATTATTACTCCACCACCAACTCCAGTTCCAAGAGTTAAGAAAACAACATTTGAATAATTTTTAGCAATACCTTTTCTTGCTTCACCTAAAGTTGCCGCATTTGCATCATTTAACATAAATACTGGTATATTTTTAAATGCTTGATTTAATTCTTCTTTAAAATGTACATCTTCAATATTTAAGTTATTTGAATACTTAATAATACCATTATCACTATCTATAACACCTGGTACACTAAAAGACATAGCAATTAATTTTTCATTATTTCTTTTTAAATCTTTTGTTAATTTTAATATTAAATTAGATACTGCATATAAAAACTTTTTATTGCTACCATACTCAGCTGCTTTAACTCTAGCTCTATATATAATATCACCATTTTTATTAACTAAAGCACCCTTATAAGAAGTACCACCAATATCTATACTTAAAATGACTTCAATTTTTTCTTTGTAGTTTTCTAAAATCATATCAACTCTCTTTTATAATAATTAAATTAAATAACCTTTGTCGTTTCAACATCAAAGAAATGAGCTTTTTCTAATTTTAATTTAATATAAAATTCTTGATGTTCCTTACTATTAACTTCTTTTTCTGTTTTTAAAGTAATATTTTGATTATTTATACTTGCATAAATAATTGTCTCATTACCAAGAAGTTCACTTAAATCGCTTTCAACTTTTAAGATATCACCTTCAGAAGTATTTTTACCTCTAAATAATGAAATATCTTCTGGTCTAATTCCTAAAACTACATCTTTATCAACATAACTTTTTAGTTTATCTTTTAAGTTTTGAGGTAAAGAAATCTTAATATTGCTAGGTTTTAATATTTCTTTTTCACTATCTTCACTATCCTCTTCAACAATATAAACCATAAAATGATTACCATCAAATTTTCCTTTAATAAAATTCATACTTGGAGCACCAATAAATCCAGCTACAAACATATTAACAGGATTAAAATATAATTCTTTAGGTGTTCCAATTTGTTGAATATAACCATCTTTCATAACAACCATTCTATCTGCCATTGTCATAGCTTCTGTTTGATCGTGGGTAACATAAACAGTTGTTGCCCCAACTCTTTTATGAATTTTTGTTATTTCAGATCTCATTTGAACTCTTAATTTAGCATCTAAGTTTGATAAAGGTTCATCCATCAAGAATACTTTAGGATTTCTAACAATTGCTCTTCCAAGAGCAACTCTTTGTCTTTGACCGCCACTTAAATTTGCAGGTTTTCTTTTTAAATATGGAGTTAAACCTAAAATACTTGCAGCATAATTTACTTTTTCTTCAATTTGAGCTTTTGGCATTTTAACCATTTTATATTTATAAGTAGAAGGATTAGCTAATAATTTATTAATTTCTTCTTCGTTTTTCTTTATTTCTTCTTCTCTTTTTAAAATTAAGTTTTCTAAATCTTCTTTACTTTCTTTAATTTCTAATCCTTTAGATAATTTCTCAAGTTGTTTTCTAGCTTTCTTTATTTCTTTATTATATTTTCTATTATCATATTTTAAGTCAGCAATTTTATACTTATCGACAACTAAAATATGATTTCCATTTTCATCTAAAATCTCAACTGGAAACTTTCTCATTTTTAATCCAAATGCTAAGTTTTCATAAACACTCATATGTGGATATAAAGCATAGTTTTGAAATACCATTGCCATATTTCTATCAACTGGAGCAATATCATTTATTAAAACACCATCTAAATATAATTCTCCACTTGAAATACTTTCAAGTCCAGCAAGCATTCTTAAAGTAGTTGATTTACCACAACCACTAGGACCAACTAAAACAATAAATTCTTTATCTTTAACTTCTAAATTAAAGTCAAAGACTGCTTGGACATTATTTTCATATATTTTGTTTATATTTTTAAATACTATGTTTGCCATAAAATTTTACCTCCAATTATTTGCTAATTTTATCAAAGTTTACACTTGATATTATGATATTTCCACATCCTTTTAAATTTACTTTATTACATAAAGAAGTAGATATAAAAGATTCTCCATATGATATGTTATATTTATCATTTACTAATAAG
>JADIMN010000153.1 GCA_017694735.1 Candidatus Alectryobacillus merdavium | reverse complement strand
GTTTTTAGATTTACTAACTTTAAAACTAGAACATATACTAGAAAGTTAAAAGCTCCTAGTGATGATTATCAAATTTTATTAGATAATTTATTAGATGATTATGACCTAATATTTGATAATCAGCTTGTAAGACAAGTTGGTGTAACATTTGAAAGATTAACAAAAAATACGGATATAACAATCCAAATGACCTTATTTGATTATCAATATTACGAAAATAAGGATCCAATTTATGAAATAATTAGACATTTTAATTCAATTATTAAAGATAATGATGCAAAATTATTTAGAGCAAGCGATTTATTAAAGGAAAAAGATGGACATAATAGAAGCGATTAATAAATATATAAATTTTATAAGTATTGAAAAAGGTTTAGCTAAAAACACAATTAATAGTTATATTAATGATTTAAATGCTTTTTTTACCTATTTTGATAATATAAAAGATACCGATCAGCTCACAAGTGATGATTTAGAAGAATATATTTTAAATTTATCGACTAAAGGAATGGCTACATCAAGTATAGTTAGAATTATTTCTTCTATAAGAGGATTTTGTGTATTTTTAATTTCAGAGGATATAAATCCTAATTTAAAATTACATCTTATAATACCTAAAAAAGAAAAACATTTACCTAATTTTTTGACATACGAAGAAATAGAGGCTTTATTTAGTGCTCCAGACTTATCTATTAAAAACGAATTTAGAGATAGAGCAATGCTAGAACTAATGTATTCATGCGGTCTAAGAGTATCAGAATTAGTCAATTTAAAAATAAAACAAATTAATTTAAATCAAAAAATAATTAAAGTATTTGGTAAAGGATCTAAAGAAAGAATAACTCCAATTGGGGATTATGCTATGGATTATTTATTAAAATATCTCGGAGATATTAGAAATAAATCAAAATATAAATCCTCTCCATACGTTTTCTTAAATAAAAACGGTAGTCCTTTGTCTAGACAATACTTTTTCATGTTAATAAAAAAATACGCTTTAAAAGCTGGTATAAGTAAAAATGTTTCTCCGCATATTTTAAGACATTCTTTTGCTACGCATTTATTAGAAAATGGTGCGGATTTAATAATGGTTCAAAAATTATTAGGGCATACTAATATAGAAACAACCCAAATTTATACTCAAGTGACGACTCAAAGAATTTTAAGTGCATATGATAAGTATTCTAATCGTAAATAACATTTTTAATAGCTAAATAAAGTATAATATAAGCAGGAGATAAAAAATATGAAATATAAACGTTTTATTGTAATAGTTATGGATTCTCTAGGCATAGGCAATGCACGAGATGCCGATAAATTTTATCAAAATGGTGTTAGTGACAAAGGTTCTAATACTTTTGGACATATTGTAGATAGATTTCCAGTTATTAATATACCTAATTTAAGAAAACTTGGAATAGGAGATTTAGTACCTAATTTATCCAATAATAATATATCCCATCCAAATTCTTATACTTTAAAGTTAAATGAAGCAAGCAATGGAAAAGATACTATGACTGGACATTGGGAAATGATGGGAATTTATACGTCAAAACCATTTCAAACTTTTACTGAAACTGGCTTTCCAAAAGATTTGATAGAAAGACTTGAAAAAGAAACTGGTCATAAAATTATCGGAAATTACGCTGCAAGTGGAACTCAGATTATTAAGGATTTAGGAGAACAACAAATTAAAGAAAATTCTTTAATTGTTTATACTTCGGCAGATTCTGTACTACAAATATGTGGACATGAAAAATATACTGGATTAGATGAGCTCTATAGATGCTGTGAAATTGCAAGAAAAATATGTATGGAGCCAAAATATTTTGTTGGAAGAGTTATCGCAAGACCATATATCGGAGAAACAAAAGATACATTTAAGAGAACTTCAAATCGAAGAGATTATGCTGTCTCTCCAAGCAATAAAACAGTAATGGATGTTTTAAAAGATTCAGGCTATTTTGTATCTTGTGTTGGAAAAATAAGTGATATTTTTAATGATTGTGGTGTAAGTAAAACAATACACACAAAATCAAACAACAATGGAATGGATATAACTATTGAAGATGTTAAAAATTCCGATTACAACGGACTTTGCTATGTAAATTTAGTTGAATTTGATTCTGAATACGGACATAGAAGAAATGTTGAAGGATACAAAAACTGTATTGAAGATTTTGATAAAAAATTAGGTGAATTATTAAGTGTATTAAAAGAAGATGATATTTTGCTATTAACTGCAGATCATGGAAATGATCCAACTTGGACTGGAAGCGATCATACAAGAGAACAAGTACCATTAATAATATATTCATCTAAGATTAAAGATGGTCAATTTATTGGTGAAACTGATTCTTTTGCAGATATTGGAGCATCAATTCTTAAAAATTTTGATCTAGAAAAGCCAAAATATATGATTGGCAAACCAATTTTAAAAATTTTCTAAATATTTTTGGGAAAAATGTAAAAAACTCTCCGACTTATTTATTAAGGAGAGTTTTTTTATGATTGAAAATAAATATAAAATTGAAGTTTTATCAGAAAATGGCATTATTGCGAAAAAATTTAAGATTGGTAAAAGACCGAAATTCGACCATTTTTGCTTATTAAAACCAACAAATGAGGTTTTTATGGAGGATAAAGATTACAAACCTGGTGATATTTATAGTATTAAAGGAAATATAAACGAACCAAAATCTTATGTATTGATTTTATCAAATTCTTTTAAATGTTCAGCCTTATTAGTTGCTCCCATAATTACACGTGATATAAACTTTAAATACGAGAAGACATTATTAATTCCTATAGGATATATTCCTGAAATTAACAAATATAAATTTTGCTTTATAAATACAAATTTTTTACAAATAGTCAGTGTTAATAATCTAAATAGTTATGTAGATTTTAATGAAAACTATATAAAGAAGTTACCTACAGCAGAAGCAAAAAGAATATTAAAAGATGTAGGGAAAAAGTGGCTTGGAAAATGATTTAGTAGTCAATTAGTAGATATTTAGTAATAAAAAAGTATATGATGATGTGTGGAAAACTCTTAATTTGTTACTAATTTTTAAAATGATAATTTTAATCGTATTTAAATCAATATTTTTAAAGTTGCGTATTCAAGGCGCTTTTCATATATCTTATTTAACATAATAAATATTATACGAAGTGCAAGAATAGATAAAGGTATTAAAATATGAAACAAGTTAGTATTTACATCAGCAAACTAAATTATCAAATATTAGTGTACTTCAATAAAGTATATGCTTTAAGCAATTCAACAATAGTAGCAACATTATTAAACAAATTAAACAAAGATAGAAAAAAATACAATCAAGAAGCATATGAAGAAGCAACAGACAAAGAAACAAATAAAATAATAAACCAAAACCAAGACATAAAAACATTAGCTAAAACAACAAAGTACCAAAAAGATATACATACAAACTTTAACTTACGAGATAACGACAAAACACTACTTAACTTTCTAAAAAGATACTACAACACCACAGCAACATTTTTAATCAATTACCTAATACAAAAATACCTTAAAAACAGTTATTATGCAAAATTAAAAGATAATAAGAATCTAGCTTACTATTTATTAAACAAAAAAAAGAAGATA
>JADIMN010000152.1 GCA_017694735.1 Candidatus Alectryobacillus merdavium | reverse complement strand
CTATAAGTATAAAGATTAAAACCTTTTTTAATATGTTTTTTCTTTAGCATATCAACATACCTATTTATTCCATATAATCGAGATTTGCAGAGTTTTTTAACTCCTTCTAAATATCTCTCGTTATAAAATGTATTGTTTTTTAAATATGCATTATAAATTTTGTTTCCAAGTATCTCACCATACTTTTCTTTAACTTTAAACAAAGCATAGTCAGAATGTATTAGCTTTTTGCTACACAATTTTTTTAAATAGGTAAGTCCTTTTTTAAAAGAATTACCAGAACTCTCTAATTGCTTTTTGATAAACCAACATCACCTTTCTGTAAAATTCTTCTTCTCCCCATTTATCAATGACTTTTAAAGAATTATTTACCACCTCACTATAGTAAGTCGTATCAAAATTTAATATTTTCCAAAGTTTTTCAATAAATTCATTTTTATCTTGATAAAGATAGCCATTTTCTCCCTCTTTAATTAGTTCGACTAAATTAATATCAAACTTAACAAGGACGATTGTTTTAGATGCCATTGCCTCTAAATAAGTTAAACCTTGTGTTTCACTTACACTAGCATTAATAAAAACATCTGCTAATGAATAATAGAAAGGACAATTTTCATAAGATACTTTTCCAATAAATCTTACTCTATCGCTTATATTAATTTTTTTAGCATAATCTTCAAGTTCGTATCTTTGTGGTCCATCTCCAACAATTACAAAATAAGATTTAGAATCGCCCTTACTTTCGATAAAAGCTTTAAAATTACCTAGCAATTCCCTAACATTTTTTTCACTTGCTAATCTTCCTAAAAATAAAACTATTTTAGAATCTAGTGGAATATTATATTTTTTTAAAAAATTTTCTTTATCTTCTTGTTTTAATTTGAAGTTTAAAAACATATCTAAATTTATACCAGTTGGAATAACATTAATATAAGAATTTATTCCAATTCTTCTAGCATAATCCTTACATTTATAACTTGGAACAATTAACTCATTACTTCTATAAGATAAATTAATAAAATAATCTCTAACAACCCATTTAGCAAATCTATCTATTTTTCCTCTTGTAGCATAATAAGTATAATCTTCATACATTGTGTGATAAGTATAAACACTTGGTTTTTTTAACATTCGTTGAGAAATCCAACCAAATTGACCAATAGAAAAATCACAATTAATATGAATTACATCTATATCGTGATCTTTTAAGAATTTAAGTGTTTTTCTAGAGTAAATTCTAGCAAAAATATATCCATATAATTTTTTTAATTTAATACCAGGAATACGAATTACATCTTCTTCTCTGATTAATTTTTTACTATATGGATTTGTTGTAACAACATAAACATTATGCCCGTTCTTTTTAAGCACGTTATATAAAGTCCAAACACTTGTTGCCACTCCATTAACTTCAGGTGGAAAAGTATCACTAAATAGAGCTATGTTCATTTTTATCTGCTTCTTTCTTTTTACTACTACGTTTTCTTTTTGGTTTATCTAATACTTTACTATTATTTTTCTCTAATTTTTCACTACTTTCAATATCTTGCTTAATACTTTCTTCAGACTTTAAATCATCTAAATCTAATTCATCATGATTTTGTTTAGAGTTTTTCTTTTTCATCTTCTTTTTAACTTTATCTAAAAAGTTAGTTTGATATAAAGTATTGTAAGTTAATTTTCTCTCATCAATTGTTTGCATTTGAAGTGTTAAATATGTAACTGCTTTAGATTCAACACTATCAATTTCTTCTTTACTAGGACGACCTCTATAAAAGGCTGCGACTATACCACTTATAATTAAAGGAATATGGAATGTAATTGTTCTCCATAAAATTTGAGCGGTATTTGTTAAAGCAACTCTATTTAAATCTGGGAAGTTTGAAGAATATCCGCCAAAGAAAATCTGATAATAAAAATACTCACTAATACCAGCTCCACCTGGAATAGGAATTAATTCTGTTACCAACTTATGAAAACTAGTTAAACACATTGAATCTAAAATATTGTAAGTATAAGCTGAAACATCATTTCCTAAAACTGCAATATTTAAAAAGTGAGGTATCATGTAGCTAACTGCTAAAGCTGCAAAATTTAATATAAAAACTAAGATTAAAAATGCCGGATTAGCAAATAAATTTTTAAGTTCAATTTTAAAAGAGTCAACTTGTACATTTAATTTCATTCTAGTTTGATCAACATCTTTAACTATTTTTAACTTATGAAACAAATTAACTCCGTGATTTAAAATAAAACTATGGAAACCTCTCCAATAAGACATTAAAACAATTATTCCTATAGAAAAAAATTCAACTATAAATCCTAAAATAACTAAGACAATAATTGGAAAAGATATTGGAAAATCATTTATAGTTATAACAAAAGCAGGTGTACCAAATATTTCATTACTTTTATATATGACACTAAAAATTGCTATAACAATTAAAGCAGTTTGATAAACAATAAAATTCATTACTAAACAAGATGTAGCATTAGAAATTTGAATACCTTGTTTTTTATATGTATAGGCTTGCATAATTTGTCCTCCAGTTTGTGCTGGAGTAATTTGATTATAGAAAAAACCTATCATGTAATTAGCTGTGCCTTGAAGAATAAAATATCTCTTTTTATATCTTCTAGCAAAAAGAGTCATAATCAAACCATTTAAAACAATTACGCCAATCATACAAAGACAAGCATATAATAAATTTAAATAATCAAGATTATTAAAAGCTGCAACAACATCATTAAATGAACCAGCTAATGAAAAATATAGGGAAATTGCAGTTAAAATTAAAATAATACAAACATAAATAAAATATTTTCCTAATTTCTTTTTCTTTTTTTCACCTTTATTATTTTCTTGATTATTAGAATTTTCACCAGTCGTAGAATTAATAGTCGTTTTATTTAATTCTGATTTGCTTGATTCAAAATTATCATCTAAATTTTTATTATTTAGTTTTATATTTAAAGATGTAGTTTCAATATTTTTTTCTTTTTTCATATTATATTATTTTAATATATATGATT
>JADIMN010000014.1 GCA_017694735.1 Candidatus Alectryobacillus merdavium | reverse complement strand
ATTTTAAATTAATGAGATTAATATATGGATATAAAAATATAGAAGGTGGTAATAATATAAAAGTAAAAAATAATTATAAATAGCAAGGAAGGTGATAATATAAAAGTATAAATATTTTGCGTTAAATATAGTGAACATATGGAACTACAGATAGAATAATATATATTTTTTTAATAGTATATGAATTTATTAGAAATAGTAAAGAATAGGATTTATTTTAGAGGGCTTTTATAAGAATTTTGATAAAATTACTGGTTATTATAAAAAATAAATTATTAAAGATGGTAGTAGTTCTATAAAGTTTATTATTACGCCTATTTATACGAAAATGTTATTAATGCAAATGATATAATATTTTGTATAATTTATTATTTTTATGAAGGAATGGGAAAAGAGTTATATGTTGAATAATAAATATCGTCAAATAGGAGCTAAAATAAAATATTATCGTCAATTAAAGGATATAGACCAGACTAAATTGGCGAATATGGTAGGAATTTCACCACAATATTTGAGTAAAATTGAATGTGGTAAGCAGATGCCTAGTATACAAGTTTTACTTTTAATTGCTGAAAAACTATCTATAGACGCAGCTTATTTAATAAGTGATAGAAATGTATAAATTTATAGAAATTTTTATAACTTCAACTAAATACTAGTATTTAGTTGAAGTTTTGAATTATATATATTTTTTTATGGGAGGTTGTAATTATGGTAAAAAATATGAAAAAAGTGATATTATATCTTTTTTGTTGTATATTTTTAACACCAATATTTAGTGGATGTGCTGTAGATGAAACATCTTCTACAGAAATACCATCAATTGTATTTGCTCCTTCGGAACAAGGGGAGAATAAAACAACAGATATTGATGTATATTGGGATGCTACGTATTCAATGAAAGGCTATACTACTATAGCTCAAGATAATGCATATCGAGCTTTACCAGATGATTTAGATGATATTGGAAATTCAATGGGAAATATAAAATTTTATGGTTTTGGGAAAGATATAAAACCACTAGAAGGTAGAGAACATAGGAAATTTGCAGATAGTGCAAGTTATGATGAAACGATTACAGCTATTTATAATGTTGTAGAAAATGCTGATGCAAATCATTTATCAATTATTATTACAGATTTATTTGAAAGTGATTCTGATTGGAGTAATGTGACTAAACAATTAAAAGAAAAATATTTTTCACAGCATTTATCTGTTGCTATTATTGGCATAAAAAATCCATTTAAAGGTGAAATCTTTGATGTAGGATTAAATGCTGCTAAGTTTGATTATGATAGTGGTAATGATCCAGCTAAATATCGTCCATTTTATATGTTTATTTTAGGTCAAGATAGTGAAGTTAAGAAATTTATACAACTTTGGAAAAATCGATATGCAAAAACAAATGAAGTGCAATATCTAGTTTTCTCAGAAAATTTGATGGATAAAGCAGCAGACCTTTCAAATATGGAAATAAAGGATAGTAATAATATTTTTTCTGATGAGCAATTATTTTTGCCAAATCAAACTTTAAAAGAATATGATATTGATTCTTTAGATGAAAATTCATCTTTAACAGCAAGCTTTAATTATTCTCCAGCTACTGATGGTTGTAATTTAGATATGAATAAACTCAGTCCAGATATAAAAGTATGGGTGTTAAAAGATGGACAATGGCAAGAAAGTGAGCAATCTGGAGACATAAAATGTACATTTAAAGCAGATGAATCTCAAGAAGGTAATTATTTAATTTCTGTTAATTTCACGGGAGAAAAAACTTTAACACCAAATAGTATAAATTTAATTCATATAGCTATTAAACCAGAAGATACAGGTCTTATTTTGCCAGATTGGATAAGAGCATGGAATATGGATAGTAGTGCTGTAAATATGGGACAATTTGATGGTTCAAAAACGGTTAACTTTTTACACATTGCGGAGTCTCTTAAAGACTCAGTATTATCTACAGCTCAGCCATCTTTAGTTAATATGAATTTAGTAATACAAACAAAGTAATATAAAATAAATAAATTTGTAAGGATGTGTTTTTATGAACAGAAATACAAAGACAATTGTATCTATAGCTAGTATTATAATAATTTTCTTTGTTATTAGTTTGATAGTTTATTTTATTGGTTCACCAATAGCTAAATCTGTAATCTTAAAAGCTGGTGGAATAAATTATTCTGAATGGGTAAAACATTATAGCGGATTAGTACGAGTTATGGGCATATTATCATGTTTATTAACTTTATTATGGTATATTTTAACGCGCTTCGTAATAAAAATTGTTTATCCAACAATTGTTGGTCGTCGTAGTCTTTGGTGTTTGATTGGTATTATTAATATACTTTTATGCATTATTGTACCATTTATTTATTCAATTATAGATTCAAAATCGCCAATGAGTTTTGCGATTTGTTTATTATTTATTGTATTTTTTGGGGTTATCGGCTATTACGTGTGTAGTGTATTGTTTACTCCGGCAAATTATAAATATACTCCTATTGGAGCTATAAAAATACGTAAAATGAAAGGCGGAATAACAAAATGAGTTATTATTTTATATCTATTGGTGGCTCTGGTGCTAAAGTAATGGAATCATTAACACATTTATGTGTGGCAGGAATGTTTCCAACTGATGAAAATTTTTATGTAATGGCAATTGACCCAGATACAGGAAATGGAAATTTGGCAAGAAGTAGTGCTGCTATTCATTGTTATAATATATTTCAAAAATTAGAAGTAGGAAATGATATGCCTATTTTTAAAAATAAAGTAGAATTAGCTAATCCTTTTGTCTGGAATCCTACAGAACATGATAAGTGTTTAGATGATGTTATGTCGTATCAAGCATATAAAGGTACGCCGATAGGTGATTTATATGAAGTTTTATATACTAAAAAAGAACGTTCTATTTTATTGAATGAAGGTTTTAGAGGACATCCATCAATTGGTGCAGCAGTAATGGCTAAAAAGGTATCAACTGATAGTGATGGAAATAATGAAGAACCATGGAAGCGTTTTGAAACACTTGTAAATCAGGATGCTAAGACAGGTTCCATAGCTAAAATATTCTTAGCAGGTTCTGTTTTTGGTGGTACTGGAGCTGCTGGTATGCCAACAATAGCTAAATTATTACAAGGAATGTTTAAGGATTTATATGAAGAGAAAAAAGTACTCATAGGTGGAGCTTTAATATTACCGTATTTTTCTTTTTCACCAGATAAAAGTAGTATATCTTCAAATGAAATATATGCTTCATCTGAAAATTTTTTGACTAGTACACAAGCAGCACTTAAATATTATGCAGCTAAAAATAAAGAAGAAAATATATATCATTCAATGTACTTTATTGGAGATAATGTATTAGCACCAGTACAAAAATTTAGTGTTGGGTCTTCAAGTCAAGAAAATGACGCTCATATTGTTGATTTTTATGGAGCATTGGCAGCAATTGATTTTTATCAGAGTAAACAATTAAAAAAATGTTCATATATCACTCATGCAGATGATAATAAAATTCAATGGAGTGATTTTCCTGATATTGTTGAAATAGATACAAACAGTAAAGATATTGTAGTGAATATTAAAGAACGGTTTGCTCAATTTACGCGATTCATATTTGCTTATGTTCATTTGATAAAACCTGTATTACGCGATTTATCTGCCGGTAAATTGAAAAAGTATCAATATCCTTGGTTTATTGATTATTTGGAAAATACTAATGTTGATATGTTAGAAATAAAAAATTTTGAGGAATATGCAGAGTGCTTTATAAGTTGGGTAAAACAATTAGAAAAGGAAAATCGTGAAATTCATTTAATTAATCCAAGCGTGATAGTAGATGTTCAGCCAGCAAAAATAAATCCATTTATGTTTGAAAGCTGTATAGATGATGAAAATGGAAATATAACAATAAATGAATTATGGTATCGTTTGACAGAAGGTACGTCTGAAAATCAGTATGCTAGTGGATTTGGACGATTTTTGCGCGCACTTTATATTTGTTGTGAAAAAAGATAAGGAGATAAAAAAATGGCAAATCAATATTTTCCAATGTTACCAAAACTAAAAGAAAATTCTGCAGTTACACCAGATAAAACTAGCGTTTGGGAAGATAAAGAATATGATTTTTTAAATGCATTGATAAAAAGTATTGCGGTTAGTGGTTCGATAAAAGATATCGGAACAATAGATTCTATTCCAGATGTTTGGGCACGTCCGTTGTTATTTGAAATGGCTCTTTTTGATAAGGAAGGAACCGAGCAACAATTTGTAAAAGGTTTTCATGAAAGAATTGTTGGTGAATGGCGTAGTATTTTAGCTATGTTTGCATTAAATGATATAAAACATTTAAATTTACGAGTGGAAGAAGTTCGAATTGGGCAAGGTAATGGCAATATAGAACGTATATTAAATATATTAAAACCACAAGAAAGAAATATAAGTGATGATACGAATTGGGATATTTTATATATTATTTTTTATAAAGATATACCGATTGGTCTTACTTCACCAATGACGTTAGTTGCATCAGCAGCTGATTATGTAAGTATGTTTAATGGTAACTTACCAAAACCATGGAGTAGTGATGGTTTATATTTAATGGATCCTATACCATATTTAACAAAAGAAGAAATATGTGCATTGTATAGTTGGTTAAATAAATTAGCAGATAATATAAATGCACATGTAAAAGATAATAGAGATAATGAAAGATTTTTAAATATATTAGATTGTATTAGAAAATTTGCTGATGATGCTAAAAAAGCGTGTCAAAGTTATCAGATATCTAATATGAATAATTTCCAATATAAAAATAATATGTTAAAAATTCATGCTGGTATATTTAAATATCTTGATAGTGCAGTTAAAGCAAAAGAAGCTACAGCGAAAGATAGTGCAGTGCGTTTGATTGTTTCGGATTCAAGAAAACCAGAACAAGATATTTTACTTGTATCTACAAAGATGTTACATGATTTTGCAAATGAATATAATTTACCAACAACACAAATTATTGTTTGGCCAGGTATAACTGCAAATGATATAGACGATATAGATGTATATGATAATGGAACATCTATTGGAAATATAAATTTAAATAATGCTAAGTATTATAATCCAGAAATGTTTTTTACTGAATATATGGCAGTTATGGATCCAGGTGGAGATGCTCTAAAAGGTACTATTAAAATTCGTGGTGAAGAATTGTTAGCTAGTGAAGATTTAGGTGCTATATTACCAATTCGAAAAGAATTATTAGAATTTTTTACACCAGAAGATATTGCAGATCGTTTATCTATTGAAGATGATGGAAATAATTATTTAATACACTTTGCATTTCCTTTGTCTGGAGTATATGGTGAAGGTCATGATTTTGATTTTGTTAAAGCATATCCAAAGAAAGATTTAATTTATTTACAGACAAATATACCTGCAATAGAAATATGGCCAAATATTCGCAGAGAAAATTGGAATAGGTACTATTTGTATTATGAAAATAGTGAAGCACTGAACAATAAAAAGGATTTAGGAAAAGATTTCTTTTATGTAATGCCATGGAAATATAATAAAAATATCATTGAAGGTATAACAGAAAATTCTATTTCTAATCAATATACATTAAGAATGAATGGCTATCCTGAAGTATTATTATGTAGTGTAAATGCTTCTGTCCGTGGCAATGTTCGTACGCAAATGATTGAGACAGGTTTATTATTACTTGATAAACCTAAAATGGTAGAAGCTGATGATTTAAGTAATTGGAGAATAGGTATAGATTTTGGTACTTCTAGTACAATGATTTATTATCGCGATAATAATCAATTACCAAAACCATTAAATTTTAATTCGCATTTATTTCAAGTTACTAATAGTGGACAACTTAGAAATAATACATTTCTTAGATTTATTCCATCAATTAATGTACAATCAGATGGTTCATTTCTTAGTATTTTTCATTTGCTTAATACTAAAAAAACTCATGATACAATTAAGCCTTTACAAGATGGACATATATTGACTTTACCAGGTGATATGTTGAGTAAGTTATTGCAATATGAAGTTAATAGAATTGATTCTAATTTAAAATGGCAAGCAGATGATACAGGTAGATATAAAGCAACTGCTTATCTTGAACAGATTTGTATGCAATCGACAGTAGAAGCTGCAATAGCTGGAGTGGCTAATTTAAGATGGAGCTTTTCTTATCCAGCAGCATTTTCAGATGAAGAAAGAGAGTCTTTCCGTAAAATTTGTATAAAAGCAATAGAATGTGCTTGTGAAGATACTGATTTTAAACCTAATGTTGATGAATTAGATACAGAACTAGAAAGTGTAGCAACTGCATTGTATTTTAATAAACTTAATAAT
>JADIMN010000151.1 GCA_017694735.1 Candidatus Alectryobacillus merdavium | reverse complement strand
CCTTAAAGGTAAGTAAGGAAATATTACTACTTAAAGAAAAAATACCTAACGGCTCTATTATGTTACTAGACGAGTTTGGTACTATTGCATCACAATATGGATATACTGAAGAGCAAATAAGAACTGATATAAGTGAGTTTGTAAGGTTCTATGGACACTACACAAAACAAAAAGGCTTATTGATAGTAATTGACCAATCAACAGATAGAATATTAAAAGAAGTTAGGGTTTCACTCGGGGCAATATATGAAACTAGCGAGTTTTCTAAAATTGGCTTTATAGGTAAACAAAAAATTATTAAATATCAAAATACAATTCAAACAGAGTACGCAGTACAAAAAGAACAAATCAAGAATAAATACTATTTACTATTAAAGAAGAATTATGATCCTTATTGTTATAGTGAAAGAATTAACAACTTAAACTATACAAAGGCAGTTGAAAGTAATATTAACTTAAAAGAAAATGAGCTTCTAAGACTAGACAATTTAAAGTCTAGTTTAGATAAAAAATTAATAAAGGAAAAAAAACAAAATGAGAAGATTGAACAAAGTACAAGTAATTAAGAAAATTAAAAGAGGTAATTATAAAATTAAAGTTATTTCTTATTATTGTAATTTGAATAAAAATACATTGGCTTATTATAGTTATATATTTAATAAACGAGCACAACATTTAGCTAAGTTATTAAACATAGATAAGATAGTTAAATATCTTATAAGATTAAAAAAAGCTAGGTTATAGCGATAGCTATATCTATATACTAGGAAAGGAGGTAAAAATTTATAGATTGGACTAACATTACAACGATTTTTGAACAAGTAGGAAGTTGGTTTGTTTCCTTGTTCCAATCGCTAACTAATGTATTTTACGACGGGGAGCAATCAACATTAACAACAATGGGCTACATCTTATTTATAGGCGTAGCAATTATGCTTGTTATGATGGTTCTTAGATGGATTTTATCATTAGTTAGAGGCGTCTAATTCTCAAAAATCTACACGCTAGTATTAACTGGCGTGTAGTATCTCAAATTATGGAAGAATACTCATATAATAATTTATTATCATTTTATAGTGGTATAGATACAATAACGGTAAAAGGTTGGACAAACTTAAATAATTTTAAGCCTTTCGGTTTTCAAGTTGAAGATTTTTTTTCTGATAATAACTTAACATCACAACAAACAATTACATTAAGCGGTAGATCAACAAATGTAAAAACTGTTACATCTGATAACGGGGCTTTTGAGTGGTCTTTGATTACTATTACATCAAATCCAGTAACAATACCAACATATACAACGACTTTTGATACAATTAATAATAGAATACTTAAAAGACAAGGTACAAGTACAATAAATGAAACATATAATAATTTTTTAAGATATTCGGTAAACTGGTCTAAACTAGCACAAAATATTATATTTTTTAATACAAGCGATAATATAGTTAACATAAAAGGGGATTACTTATTTTGTGATACTCTTACTATAAATAGTAATAAATATTATGTTAGTCATTTCTTTATAAGTAGTCAACCAAGAGATACTAACAAGTGTGCTTTTTCAAATGTTTATTCACTATTCCCAACTGGAACTGGAATAAATGAAGATAGGTTTTCATACTGCGATAGTCAATTTATCGGTACTAAAAGATATGATATGACAAGCATTGTAAATCCTAATAATGACATAACAAAAGAAAATGTAGAAAGTGATATAAATAATATTATATCTAGAAACGCAGTCTATAATTATAGCTATTTAAGTGATGCACCTAGAAAAACGGGCATTCCTTTTGATTTAATTAAAGATAGTACTTTAAGAAACTTTTACACATTTGGTAATAATTACGTTTATTTAAGTGGTAGATATAAAGATTTTTACAATATAGAACCAACTGGGAGCGACCAGCCACATTGGCATAGCACTTTTAAAAATTGGTTTGATTGGACAATTGGAGCTGATAGAACTACACCACTAAGAAATATTGCTATTGGTACTGGTTTAGATGATATAACTTTTAATAATTTCTATGAAGCATGGGATAATATAGGAGGAAGTTTAGATAAGACAACAAAAGAGTTAATTCTAAACGGAGAAAGTCCATATCCAGATAAAATATCAGCTATTAATTTTTGGACAAATCCAATTGATTATAATAAACCTACAATTAATATGTTAAAAATCCCTTATAACTACATGTTAGATTTAGAAACTAATAATATATCTTCTTTACACGTAGGACATGAAATAATTACTTCTAATTATTGTTTATTTAATTCTTCTAATAGTTTTAAGCCTATTATAGTCATAAATAAAGTAGATAGTAACAAATTAAATGTAAATGCTTATAATCCAGAAGCATATGAACAACTTGAAACAGTACTTAATAATATACCATACATTAATTTAATAGGAGGTAGTACAACATTACTTGTATTAGGTATATTATCATTAGCTTTAATTATGAAAATAGGACATATATTAAAATAATGGAAAACGTTATAGCTTTTATACAACAACTTTTAAATAGTATAACAAATTTTAATTTAGGCGGAATACCTATATATGTTATTTTAACACTTGTTTTTGGTTTAATCGTTTTAAGATGGGTTATAAATAAATTAGTTTAAGAAAGGAGGCAAAAACATATATGTATGACTTTTTTAGTAGTATATTAACATTATTGTTTGGTTTAGGCTCAACAAGTGGGACAATATTAGTTTTTTTTACAACATTAGCAGTTGGAGCAATAGCTTACTATACAATAAGACAAGTCGTATCTAGTGTCAGTTAATATGATAGAGTTTATAAATAACTTAGCTATTGTTATATTTGGCAGTATAGAAAATTGGAATAATTACACTATTGACAACTCTACAATGTATAGTGAGTTTTTTACATCTCTTATAAAACTAACACCTCAAATAATAGCTTTTACTTGTATAGCGTTTTTAATTATTATACTAATGTTTATTATTTATAAATTAGTAAGAGTATTTATATAATAACATAATTACTGAAATTATACGGTACAACTCGGTACGATATACGGTACAACATTAAGT
>JADIMN010000150.1 GCA_017694735.1 Candidatus Alectryobacillus merdavium | reverse complement strand
TCTATATACTCATTCACTTCTTTTCTATCCATAGTAATATTACCATGGGCATCAACAAATTTCATTCCGCAAAATACTGCATCCAGATCATACTTATATGCATAAGTATATAATTGATTCATCATATTAATATCAATAAAATCATCGGAATCTATAAATGCAACATATTCTCCTGTAGCATAATCCAACCCAGTATTTCTAGCATATCCTAATCCTTCATTCTTTTTATGTATTACCTTAATTCTTCGATCTAACTTACCATAATTATCACACATAACAGGACAATTATCTAAAGAACCATCGTCTACCAATATTATCTCAATATCTCGTAAGGTTTGTTCCGTCACAGATTTTAAGCATCTTTCTAAAAATTTTTCCACACAATAAATTGGTAATATTACACTAACCTTAGGTTTCATAATTCAAAAGAATAATAATACAATACCATTACTATAAAATCAAAGAAAATTTAAAAATGTTTTTTAGTATAAAAAACAGGAACTAAAAAAGATAACAAAATACAGAATCTATATCCAAAAGTAATCTCAACTGTACCTAACAATATAAATACGTACATTAAAGCTACGATAGGATATGTAAATTCTTTAAACTCATTTTTCCGTGCACTATTTAGCATCACATAGATTATACTCAAAAACAGAAGAGCACCAATAAGACCTTGTTCAACCCAAACTTCAAATAAACCATTCTGCGTATTAGCCGCTCCAAAAAGATAGGACATAAAAAAATGTGAATTTTCTAATCCAACTCCACTTACAGTATCTCTTAAAAATGTATCATCCAATAATGCATATATACCAATACGACCTGTTAATGTAGGATCCTTCCCTAGGATATCAACTAAAAAATAATGTATATAAGAATTATCTAAAATATTACTGAATAGCCAGAAAAAAGAAGCAGTAAATAAAATCAGCAATATCGTAAAATTGGGATTATAAAATAATGCTATTTTTTTTGTTCTAAATAAGAAAAATAGCATCAAAAGAATACTTCCTAGAAGAGTTGTTGTACAATGAAGTAAAATAGATATTGCAGCAACCCAAAATATAAACAAATAACACTTTGTAGCATTTAAAGATGATATATATATTTTTTTTAGTGTATAAAATAGGAAAGCAAAATAATGCATATAAACAACTTGGAATTTATTTCCGAGAAAATAACCGTTTCCACTAAAATTTACTCCATTAACTAACACTAGGACATCATTTATTATTAACAAAAGCATTGTTAAAGAAAAGAAAACCTTAAGTAAAGTATAAAATGATTTATGTAATATAGAGTACTCAATTACTAAAAATAGACTTATAATTTTCAACGCAAAAGCCATTCCAACAAAAGCAGAAGCAGGAGAATATTCTATATCAGTATTTAGTACTAGTGTCTGTATACTGCTAAGATCTTTATTTACACTAAAAAAAGAAAGCACAGCATTGTATATGCAATATATAAATATATAAATATTTATTTTTTTAAAATAAACAAATTGATTTTTATTCACTCTTAAAAAGAGTATCAACAAAACAAAACAGCTAAAAAATACTGTTAGATATCTATCGAAAACTAAATTTCCAACTGTTCCAAGATTCGCCCAAAAAGTTAAAGCAAAAATAATCTTCAAAATAAAACTATTCATTATATTTTTTCTAAAAATCTCTTAATTTTAGGGTTGATATTAATATCCCAATATTGTAAATTAAAATATCTTTTACGTATAGTATAAAAATTAGAAATATTTATTTCTTTAATTCTAAAAGAAAAAAAATAATTCGGAGCAATACGGATTCTATTGTACTTAATTACTGAAGATCGAAAAAACATTCTCCGTTTTTGTAAATGAATATAAGCATATTCTTCACATACAAGTTTATTGTTATTAATATAAAAACGCTTTATATCACCATGATCCCATAAACAAATACAATCTTTATAATTTTCTGTCACATAACCATGCTTATCAGCATTCTCGTTATTTTTATCATAAGTAACTTTTAAAAAATATGATTTATATATACTAAAATTTAGCGACAAATCTTTTTCATATACTTTTTTTGATTGATCTTTAAAAATTTGATTTATATTATACTCATCTTTCCACTCCTCATCAAACCAACAAATTTTGTCTGATGTAAAAACCTTTTTATATAACAAGGAATTTCTATAGACAGATTTAAATACTCTATTATTTTCAAATGAATTTTTGTATAATACCATGTGACCTAGACAAAATATTTTATCATAAGAATCCAATAGTTCATCTGTTAAAAATTTCTCTAGGTTTCCCATTAAGACATCCACATCACAATGTCCCCAAAAACTATATTCATTTATATATTCTTCAAATAAATAACCGTAAGCAGGTTTATAATCACATAACTTATAAGGACTATTTAAGGAAATTTCAAAATCAAATTTAGATTGAATTAAAATCCTTAAATCATCAAAAGACATCCTTACCACTCTAAAGTTTTCCGGATAATCGTAGTTCTTGTTATTATTCGTTATTAATAACCAATTAAATTTTTTATTAAAACTACAACTCTTTAAAAATAATGGAAAATAATTTGGAAATTTTCCAAAATAAGGAATTATAAAACAGCATTTTCTCATTTTTTTAAAAGATATTTTAAAGAAAATTTTAACAAATATTTAAATCTCTTTTTGTAATACAACAATTTATATAAAAACAAATCTTTATTTTTTTTAACAGGAAAAAAAGTCTTTTTCTCTAATGACAATAAAAAGGCAACCCACTTGTCCACAACATTTTCTACAGAAAATGCATCCAAATACTTATATACTAAAGAATTATCAGAAGAATTATTTTCATTTAACAATTTTATAATATACGCAGAAAGTTGATTCGTATTATCATATAAATTTTCCTTATTAAAAACCGTATCTATATACCCTGGACACTTTATTGTCGTTACTGAACATCCCATTAATTGCATTTCTACTGCTGTATATCCAAAAGTTTCTGAAACTCCACTTGGATTAGGTACACCCACTTTACATTTTTCTAATACTGCATATTTTTCATGTCCTAAAATACCTAAAAAATGAACGGAATCAATTATTTTATCATTTTTTGTTAAAAAGGGCATAAATTCATTTTCGAATGACTCATTTGCAATTCCCCATTTACCCAATTTAGAATTTCTACCATATAAATTTCCTGATCCAATTATAAATAATTGTGCATCTGGAACTTGTAAAAGCACCTGCGGCCAAGCTTTTGCTAAATATTGAAATCCTTTTGCAGGATGTAAACTCCCTATATAACAAATATTATTTTTTCTATCTCTATTCAAAGATAAATTAGGAAATTCAGCCAACATTTTCATAGGGACTGCATTATAAATATAAGTTGATTTTTTATAAATCATATGTGATTTTGTTAAATCCATTTGCTCTTTACCTACATTTACAATGCTTATTACATTATTCATTTTGGCAAAAAAATCCAAATAATTTTCAGGAATAAAAGTATTTGCCCAAGCTATAAACTTCACGTGTTCAAATTTACATAATATTTCTTTCTTTAATAATTTAGCATCAACTACAATATAATCAATATTTTCTTTAATACTTTGTTTAATTGCACCTATAAGATCGCCACAAACTTGCCATTTTAATGTTGCAGGAAAAACTGATCTTGTATCACAAAAAACAAATATTTCAAAATTTGTTTTCAACGATAAATTTGAAGCTATCAAAACTGCTGAAAATTCCGACCCTCCAATTCCTGGATTTCCCTCATCTACAGTAGATAAATCAATATCTGAAATATTTTTATTAGGTATATAAAATGCTATTTTCATTTCACTATAGATTTAATTAAAAATTCTTTTGAACTTTTGGAGAAAGATTGAAGTTTCTCTGTTATTAACGAATAATCAATATCATTTATATTTAGTTCTTTATCAGAAGTCACCATTCGATTTTCTAACCCTATTCGATTCAAAAGTCCTTTTAATCTCAAATTATCAGATTTTGATATTATATAAAAGTTTTTCTCCATTATTAAAGAAAAAGCCAACCCATGAAAAGAAGTTGTTATTACTAAATTCGCATACATGATATAACCCAATAGTTCTAATGGACCTACATTCTGTTTATGTCTTTTTTTATCTTTCCTGCTAGCAAATCTTGCATGTATTTCTATTACGGAACATCCTTTATCTCGTGCAATTTTTTCAGCCAATAAAGAACCTTCAGGAATTTCAGCCATATGATAAACTAAAACATAATTACTTTCCTTAGGTTTAACAGCCAATTCAGCATAGACTTTTTTGGATAAAAGAAATGTGGGATCAACGCATACATCTATTTCTTTAGATGTAAACTTTTTCAATATTTCAGAAAAGAATTCCTCTCTAGTGGAAATTGCATCAAACCTATTTAATGCATTTTTAAGATTTGATTCAAATATACCTAAATCATTAATAGCACTATGTTCACTACTCACAGCATAAGCTACACGCTTTGCGTGTTTTGATATCGGAAAATCTAAGAAATAAACATTATTATAACCACGCAACAATGATGTATTCCAAACTTGATCACTTCCAGTAATATAAATATCAAATCCCAAATCTTTTGTTATCTTAAATAAAGGAGATGATAAATTCAAATATTTTTTTCTAAATAATTTATAGGATTTTTTTTTCTCTAATCTATCTTTCCAATGATGCAATATTTGTAAATAATTATATACAGATGCAAATATATTTAACCTATGAAATAATAATTTAAAATTAAACAAATAATATGTACGTTCAATTGCTTCACATCTATAATCAATTATTTTAACAACAAATCCCAATGATTCTAGATATGTTTGCAAAGCATAACATTGCAAAACTGCACCAAAATTTTCAGCCCTATGAAATGTTAATATTCCTATCTTCATTTTACTTATGAATTTTATCTATTAATCGATCAAATTTCCTTCTAATTATAGAAAACAATTTATAAAGTTTATAATCAAATCCTTTCTCAAAATCATAATTCAATATAAACTCAAATCCCTTTAAACTATAATAATGTTCGAATTTTTTACAACTATAGTGTAACTCAGAAGGATGTGATAAATTAGGTTGTTTACAATCATCTAATTGCACTCTTTTTACATTCAATTTTTTTCTTATAAAGTCAAATATTTTCGCCCCCTTGCAAGTATTTATAAATAATAAAGATATACCTTTATTATCAGAGTTCATATTTTTATCAATCTTCTCCCATCCCCAATAATCAGCTATAGTAAAATCTGATGGTCTTTTAATATTTGTATAATAACATTTACCACAAGATGGACGTAACATAATATGCTGATAGAAAAGATTTGTATATGTTTTAAGCTCTATCTTATTACCATTTTCTAAAAGATATGATTCAATATGCCCCGTCCAACCAACACGTGATTTATCTCGAAAATCAACTTTTAGAACTCTACTTTTATATTTATTTTCTACATACATAAGATAATCTCGCCAAATATACGGACTAGGCACCCCATGACAAACGATATCTACTAATATCAAATTTTCTCTTAATTTCTTACCAACAAATGAATTTAATCCTGATGTCTGACATGGTGTACCCGAAAACAGAACCATTTTCCCATCTTTCAAATCTTTTTTCACTTGTCTAAAAATGCCTTCTAAATCACTTTGTACATATTTAGAACCTTTAAACTCATTGCGCTCTTCTTTATTAATAGCGCGTTTATGAACTACTTTGAAATGATCCTTATAACCTACGCCATATACAATTCCGCCATTTTCTAGAATATAATCAGAAATTGCGATAAACGCGGCTCCACTCCTACTTGTCTCTATTTCATGTATATCTTTATGTCGTGCCGCATATAATTCAGGTTCATCAAGATTCAAACTTCTATCATAATTTACATTGAAAGCACAAACCTTTTCACACAATCCGCAATTAATACACTTATCCAAATCAACCTTAGGATATTTAAACCCTAAAACATCAGGTTCCATTAATATAGCATCCTTCGGACAAACACTGGCACATGCTGTACATCCGCAACAATCAGCCTTATCATTAATTTGTATCATTTTTTTAATTTACTTCTTACAGTTTTAACTTTGGATAATATAAATTGTCGTTCTTGATTATTACAACCAATATAATATATTACAATACACGTACATATCACTGAGACAACGCATATAAACATGACGTTAACAAATGTTT
>JADIMN010000149.1 GCA_017694735.1 Candidatus Alectryobacillus merdavium | reverse complement strand
TGTGTTCCATTGGTCGTCATATACATTTTTTTCATGATATTTTGCAAAACCAACTCTTACTCTTGCAGGTATACCCTTTGCTTTTAATGTGCTAGCTAACATTAATGCATTTCCTCTACATACTATCTGTATTTTATCTTTCGCTTCTCTATGAACAGAATATTCATTATTCCTTCTTAATAATTCTGCAAACATGCTAATTGCCGTTTGAAAAATATCTTCTTCATTGTTCATCCTATCTACTGGTACTTTTGTCATATCACCATTCACATTATCTTTTTCTTGCCTTATATTCTTATTTTTAAACATCTCTTTTGCATGAATTGTTTGAATTCTTTGTAATGTACATAGTTCCTCTAAGTCTTCAGGCAATTTTTGTACAAAGTCTGTATATGGACCTAAATATGTATATGCACTTGTTTGTAAATAAAAAATTAACATCTTTTTTAATGTTATATCCTTTATTTTCTCTATTTTATTGATTCTTTCTTTATATATATTCTTGTTCATCTCTACCCTCTATAACATATTTTATATGATAATGTTCTAATAATTTATCTATTATTGTGGTTATCGATGTAAAATCTTTTAACATTTGCACTTTTATATCATCAAGATGAATCTCTGTATCATCTAGTTCTTCTCCATATGTTTTTGAAAAATCCTTTATGTTCTTTTTTCCTAAATAACATGTATATTCCTGTTTTAGTTTATCAAGCATTGGTTCCAGTTGTTCCTGATGTATCCTGTCATATCTAGATAAGATATCTATCATTGCATCTATTGATTTTAAAGCATTGATGATTGTTTCATATTCATCAAATGTATTCATATTTATTGTTTTTCTTAATAAGAAAAACTTGTTTAATACATCTTCCTGATTTCTCAATGGTTCTTTATCTTCCAACTGCTCACTTTGTATATTCTGAGAAATCCCACTATTATCACGACTAGTGTTTTGCTCTATAGATTTTTCTTGGGACTGTTGTAAAAATTTAAAAGCACTTACTCCCTTTGCTGCCCTCACATCTTCAATATGAGGTCTACTTCTTCCATTATTATATGAATATGTTTCATTATTTAATCTATTGCTATGACTATCTCTCCAATCAGAAGTATAAGCATTTCCTCCCATATATATCCCTCCTACTTACTAAAGGTAGTGTCAACTAAATTTATATTTTATTTAGTTACACCCCTGTATTTTTAAGGTTTTCATCATTTTTTTGTGATAAAAAAATGATACCCCCTCTTTTATGGTATAATTGTATCGATGAAAATCCAAAAATCCCATAAAGGAGTGGTGTATCATGTATACTATTATACCTCTATTACTAGCTCATATTCAAGAGCTAAATAAACAAATTTTATTTTTATTCAAATTTATTGTTAAAAATATACCTTTAAACTTAGAAAAATCTAAAGATGATTCTTTATTTTCTCCTAAATACAATAAATTAAAAGTTGATAAGTTGCCTATTATTCATGTTCCTGAAAAGAAAGATTACAAACAGCTTTTAGAACAATATATTAAAGAACATGGCAAACCTCTAAAACCTATTAAATCTCGTGGTAAAAATCCTGTTCCTGATGATGTTCATTGTCCTTGTTGTAATGCTCCTCATATCTATATCTACGACAATACTGGTGGTCGTGGTCAATTTTCTTGCAAAATTTGCTCTACTAACTTTAGTCGCTACAATTGGATTGATAACCCTATTGAACTTCACTGTCCTCATTGTGGTCATGCTCTTTCTCTTGAGAAAAAACGTAAATTATTTAATATTCACAAATGTAGAAACAACAATTGCTCCTATTATCAAAATTCCTTAAAAGCTTTATCTAAAAATGATATGGATGAATACAAGTCTAATCCTGAAAAATTTAAACTTCACTATATTTATCGTGAATTTAAAATCGATTTCTTTAAGGTTGATTTATATTCTTTACCTAAAAATGCTTCTACTCTTCAATTTCGCAAGTTTTCTCCTCATATTATGGGCTTAGCTCTTACTTACCTCATTAATTGTGGTATGTCTACTCGTGCTACTGCTCGTGTTTTACGTGAGGTTCATGGTGTCAAAATCTCTCATACTCAAATTGCTAATTATGCTACTACTGCTGCTTATTGTGTTAAACCTTTTGTCGACTCTTATGATTACAAACCTACCAATTATCTTGCTGCTGATGAAACCTATACCAAAGTTAAAGGTTCTAGGCGTTATGTTTGGTTTATTATGGATGCTATTAAAAAATCTATCTTAGGTTACAGAAGTTCTTCTTCTCGTGATACCACTCCTTGCATTTTAGCTATGCGTATGGCTTTCGATAAATTTAAAAAATTTCCTGGCAAGGCTCTTAAATTTGTTGCTGATGGTTATACTGCTTACAAACTTGCTCAGCAACAAATTGCTCTACATGGTATGCATTTTGATGTTACCCAAGTTATTGGTTTAACTAATGAGGATGACGTTTCTACTGAATATCGTTGGCTTAAACAAATTATTGAAAGACTTAATCGTACTTTTAAATCTTCTTACAAAATTACCAACGGCTATGGTTCTGATGATGGTGCTTCTACTCATCTTGTTCTTTTTGTTGCTTACTACAATTTCTTACGCCCTCATTCTTACACTTACTGGAAACCTTTAAATGAAGTACCTGAACTTGAAAAATCTGAACTTATGCCTGCTAAGTGGCAACTTTTAATTGAACTTTCCCAACAACTCATCTTAGAAAAACAAAAAACTTGATTTACTGCAACTTCATACTTTTCCTTACTTCGGCTTAACTGACTTAAAACGTATTGGTAAATGCTTTGTCAAATGCCTTTACTTCTTTAGCAAATGACCACTTGACAAAACATTTATCAATATCGTTAAAATTTTATGGCCTGAAGTATTATTTTCCTTGTCTTTTTTCATATATTTTTAACTTTTCAATGTACTATTTTACATTTTTTGGATAATGTTTTCATATTCTATTTTTTCATAGACTACTTTACACTACCTACATTGTAAAATTGATTGTTTTTTTCTGCTATTTTGATTTCTTGACAATATAACTAATTTCTGTTATAT
>JADIMN010000148.1 GCA_017694735.1 Candidatus Alectryobacillus merdavium | reverse complement strand
ATATATAACACAAATAAAAATAGAAAACTTATATAATTAACTTTCTGAAACTTTTCCACATAGTAATTTTTATGATTTAATGAAAATGTGGAAAATTTTTTCAATAAAATTGTGTGTTAATCGGAACTTTAAGAGTTTTCCACTTTTTCCACATTAACAAATTTTCAACAAAAATTATCCATATTTTTTCCACAGTTGAAAAGATTTTTTAATGTGGAAACGCCTTAAAAACATGCTTTTAGAGACAAAAAATGTGGAAAGTTAAATTTTTTTGATTTTCCTATATCATTTAGACTGTGTATATGTTATTATATTCGTGATTCGGAAAGGGTTCAAAAATGACTGAATTTGATGACATTTGGAAAAAAATATTAGAAAAATTAAAAGAGAAGATTGATGAACCATCGTTTAGTGCGTTTTTTGGAGATTCGTTTGTGTATTCTGTTGTTCAAAATAAAGTATACATAGCTACACAAACAAACTTGGCAGCATTAATATTTAATTCAAAATATAAACAACTAATCGAAGAAGCTTGTCATGATGTAACTCAAACAAACTATGAACTTCATTTTGATAAGCTTGAAAATTACGAAAAAGATAAAAAAATCGTTAAAAACGAAGGAAAATTATTTTTTAAAGATTCAAAATTAAATCCTAGATTTACTTTTGATACTTTTGTTATTGGTCCATCAAATAAAGAAGCGTTACAAGCAAGTTTAATTGTAGCTTCAAATCCTGGAACAATGTATAATCCACTTTTTATTTATAGTGATAGTGGTTTAGGAAAAACACACCTTTTACACGCAATCGGAAACTTCATTAAATCAAACAAAACATACAAAAACGTACTCATTTCCTCAACATCTTCCTTTATTGATGAATATATTAAAGGAGCAAGAGGAGAAAAAGATTTAAACTCATTAAAAGATTATATTAAAGATTTTGATGTCTTATTAATTGATGATATTCAAGGGCTTGTAGATCATAAAAAGACTGAATCTTATTTCTTTGATTTATTTAATTACTTTGTTGATAATGAAAAGCAAATTGTCCTTACTTGTGATAAATTACCTAGCGAATTAAAGGGAATTGAGCAAAGATTGGTTACTAGATTTTCTCAAGGATTATTATCAAAAATCAATCCTCCTAGCTTAGAAACAAGTATTGAAATTTTAAAATCAAAATTAATACAAAACGGAATAGATTTAAACTCAATTGACTATGATGCTTTACAATTTATCGCAGAGAAAAAGTCAGGTTCTGTCAGGGAATTAGAAGGAGCACTCAACAAATTATTATCTTATACAATTAATTTTAAACCAACTTCTCATATCGACTTAAGAACCACTATGGAAGCATTACAAGATATAATGAATATTAAAGATGTTAATTCAGAATTATCTGAAAAGAAAATAATAGATGTTGTTGCTTCCTATTATAATTTAACGCCAGCTCAAGTAACTGGAAATTCCCACATTAAACAAATTTCTATAGCTAGACATATCGCAATGTTTGTAATAAGGAATCAATTAAACACTCCTTATACAAAAATTGGTAAGCTTTTTGGAGGAAAAGACCATTCTACTGTTATGTCAGCGATTAATAAAATAGGAGTATTGTGTAAAACTGATCCTGGAGTGAAGAAAGTTATCCACGATTTAGAGACACAATTAAAGTAAAAATATTAGGGTTTTGCATATGTTTTTACTTAAAACTGCTATAATTTCCACATTTCCACATTGGTTATTAATATTATTATTAAAATATAAATAAAAAAAGAAAAAGGAGAATAATATGAAATTTATTATTAAAAAAGATATCTTAATAAAAGCACTTAGTGATACTGGTAAAGTATTTTCAATGGGTAAAGTTGCAGTTCCTATTCTTAACAATTTTAAATTTACTGTTGAAAAAGACTTTATTGAAATACTAGCATCAAACGGAGATACAACTATCTTAAATAAACTAGATGTATTTGATGATGATGGTAATGAAGTTGTTTCAGTTGAAAGTAATGGTGAATTTTTAATAAGTTTTAGAATAACAGAAATTGTAAAAAAACTTAACGGAGAAACAATTAATTTCGAACTTATTGATAACTCGTTTATTATTATCTCTGATGGAAATTCTGAATACAGATTAAACTGTGATAGAGTTAAAGAATACACAGATATAGATTTAAATACATCTAATGATTATATTGATGTTGATATACCTCAATTTATTAAAGCAGTATCTCAAGTATCTTTTGCAGCTTCAAATAAAGAAATGAGTAATATCTTAGTTGCTATTAATTTAAAAATCAAAAATAACCAATTAATATTACAAGCTACTGATTCGAATAGATTAGCTAGAAAAATTATCGAAGTTAAATCAGATAAAGAAGTAGAAGCAAATATTCCAAGTAAGACATTAAATGACGTTTCTAGAATGTGTGAAGGAAGACAATCCTTGCTTATCTCCTTTAGTAAGGAAAGAACAATCTTTAAAATAGATAATCTATTAGTCTTTTCTAATTTACTTACTGGCAATTATCCAAATCTTGATACTATTTTATCTCCTAAATATACAATTGATTGTTTAGTTAACTCAAAAGAATTAATTGAAGCAATGGGTAGAGTCTCACTTTTGTTTATTGATAGACAAACAGCTGCAAGACTAGTTATTACTCCAAATGAGTTTAAAATAATTGCAAGAAGTCCTCAATTTGGATCAATTGAAGATAAAATAAACGATTTCAAATTTGAAAATAACGAATTTGAAATTTCTCTTGATTGCGATTACATTGTTGCAGCAATTAGAGCATTTAACACTCCTTATGTTAAACTTCAATTTACTGGTGAAGTAAAACCAATGTATATTAGAAGTGATGATGAACCAAATCTTGTCCAAGTTGTTACTCCTCTTAGAATATTAAACTGATTACCGTTTAAAAGTAAAATAAATACAAAATAAGGCTAGAAAATAATTTCTAGTCTTTTTTATATCCTTGCCTCTTTTTTATAATATATATTATAAATATATATTATTTGTGCTATAATATTTCTGTTATCGAGGTACTTTTTATGACTGAAATTAAAATTAAAACCGAATATATTACATTAGGTCAATTTTTAAAATTAGCAGGTATTATCGATTATGGAGGATTAGCAAAAACTTATTTATTACAAAATGATGTTTTTGTTAATAACCAGCTTGAAAACAGAAGGGGGAGAAAATTATATAAAGATTATCAAATCAAAGTTGAAGATAAAATTTTCTTAATTAAAAATGAAGATTAACAAAATTGAAATAGTAAATTTTAGAAATCATAATAATTGCGTTTTAACTCCTCTTCCTAATCTTACAATTATTACTGGAAATAATGGAGTCGGAAAGACTAGTTTATTAGAATCCATATATTATTGTGGATTTGGAAGAAGCTTTAGAGATCGAAACGAACTTAATTTAATAAAGCATGATTATAATGAGTTTGTTATTAGATGTTTTATAGAGGATAAAGACTCCAAGATTCATAAGATGCTTGTTTATGTTTCTAAAAAAGAAAGAAAATTTTATGTCGATGATGTTTTAATTAAAAAAATATCTGAACTAAATAAATATATTAATATTTTACTATTTGAACCAAGGATGATTGACTTATTTAAATCATCCAGTCATCAAAAAAGAAAAGATTATCTAGATTTGGTTTTGAGTAAACAAAGCGAAAGATATTTAAAAGATCTTAGAGACTATAAAAAGTTATTAGCAAATAGAAACGAACTATTAAAACAAGAAATCATTAATAAGGTATTGCTACAAGCATACACTAAACAAATGGTTGATATATCTTATAGAATTGATGTTGTTAGAAGTATATTTTTTAAAAAAATTAATACTGTTTTAAATGATATATCTAGAGAAATATCAAACAATAATAAAAGATTAGAAATATCTTATTCAAGTATTGTAAATATCGATGATTCTTATAAGAAAAATTTATTAAAACTATATAAAGATTCTAGTATAGAAGACATTAAATCTAAAACTACAAATATTGGAATCCATAAAGAAGACTACATTCTTAATATTGATGATAAAAATATCGGATTATATGGATCTCAAGGCGAGAATAGATTAGGTGTCATAAGTTTTGTTTTAGCCCCTTATTTCATTTTAAAAAATGATATAGAAAAACCAATAATATTACTTGATGATGTTCTAAGTGAATTAGATTATTTAAATCAAGAAAGGCTAGTAAACTTTGTTAAAAGGTTAAATCAAGTATTTATTACTGCTACTAATACAATGTTTAAAGAATATGAATACCAAATAAAAGGAGAGAATAAAGATGAGTGAAGAAAATCAAGTAATCCAAAATAATGACTTGGATGTAAGTGAAGAAGAAATAAAAAAAGAAGAGATAGAAAAGGAAAGCGAAGAAAGACAAGACAGCTTAATTAAAGATATAGAAGAATTAGATACTGAAAACGAACGAGAAAAGGAAAAGGGTTCTTCTTCATATACTGGAAAAGATATAACTGTTTTAGAAGGCTTAGAAGCTGTTAGAAAACGTCCAGGTATGTATATTGGATCTACTGGATTTACTGGTCTTCATCATCTTGTTTGGGAAATTTGTGATAACGCAATTGATGAAGCATTAGCTGGTTATTGTACAAGAATTGAAGTTACATTAAATAATGATGATTCTATTACTGTTTTAGATAATGGTAGAGGTATTCCAGTTGATAAAGTTGAAAAAAGTGGATTGAGTGGTGTTGAAACTGCTTTTACTATTCTTCATGCTGGTGGAAAATTTGGCGATGGAGATGGTTATAAAGTTTCTGGCGGGCTTCACGGCGTTGGTGCAAGTGTTGTTAATGCTCTTTCATCTTGGGTTGAAACAACTGTTTATAGAGATGGTAGTGAGTATTTTGTTAGATTTGAAAACGGCGGACATATAGTTGAACCTTTAAAAAGAGTTGGAGATAGTGAATTTAGAGGAACTAAAGTTACTTTCAAACCAGATGAAACCATCTTTAATGAAATTCATAAATTTGACTACAACACTATTAGAGATAGATTAAGAACAATGGCATATCTTAATAAAGCTATTACAATAGTTTTAAAAGATAATAGAGTTGGAGAAGAAAAAGAAGAAGTTTTTTATAATGAAGGTGGTATAAAAGACTTTGTTACATTTTTAAATTCAAACAAAATTCCATACAACGAAAAAGGTAAAAAAGATGTTATTTCTGTACCAGTAATTTATGCTGAAGGAGCAGAAAAAATCGTTTTATCAAACGGAAAGGAAGTTAGAATTTATGTAGAGGTATGTTTCCAATACACTACTGAATATAGTCCAAGAATTTTCTCTTTCTGTAATAATATTCAAACTGTTGATGGTGGAACTCATGAAATTGGTTTTAAAAATGGATTATTAAATGCAATTAATGAATACGACCGTAATTTTATTAAATCTAAAGATAGAGCAAAAGATGGTAGCTTTACCGTTGATGATTGTGTTGAAGGTATTACAGCAGTAATTAGTGTAAAACATCCAGATCCACAATATGAAGGTCAAACAAAAGGTAAACTTGGAAACAGCGAAATAAGACCAGCTGTATATCAAGTAACCAAAAAATATTTAGATAGATTTTTCTTAGAAAATAAAAAAATAACAGAAGTTATTATTCATAAAATAGAACAAGCTCAAAGAGCTAGATTAAGAGCAAAAAAAGCAAGAGATGATGCAAGAAATAATAATAAACTTGCTACATTAGCTGGAAAACTAGTTCACTGTTCAAGTAGAAACCCTGCAGAATGCGAATTATTTATTGTTGAAGGTAATTCTGCTGGTGGTAGTGCAAAAAACGGAAGAAATGCTAAAACTCAAGCAATATTACCATTAAGAGGTAAAATTCTTAACACTGCAAAAGCAAACGAATCAAGAATTTTTGCAAATAATGAAATTGCTAATATGATTCAAGCAATTGGTGCTGGATTTGGTGATGAATTTGATATTAATAAAATTAAATATCATAAAATTATCATCATGACCGATGCTGATGTTGATGGTTCACATATTAGAATACTTCTTTTGACATTCTTCTTTAATTTTATGAGAGATTTAATTACTAACGGTAATATTTATGTCGCACAACCTCCACTATACTGTGTTACATATCAAAAGAAAAAATATTACGCTTTCTCAGATGAAGAATTAGAAGTAATTAAGAAACAATTAAATCTTAAAGGGAATTATCCTTTCCAAAGATACAAAGGTCTTGGTGAAATGGATCCAAAACAATTATCTGAAACAACAATGGAACCAGAAAATAGAAAACTAATTAAAGTTACTTTAAATGATGCTATTGAAGCAGATAAAGTCTTCCAAGATTTAATGGGAGATGAAGTTGAGCCAAGAAGAGAATTTATTATTAAAAATGCTAAATTTGTCGAAAATCTAGATATTTAATATTTAAGAAAACAAGGAGTTTATTATGGAAGAAGAAAATAAAATTATTAAAGATGGCATACAAGGTGGACTTGTAGAAAGTGATATATCTGAAAATGTTAAATCTGGATTTTTAGACTATGCAATGTCTGTTATAGTTGCAAGAGCTCTACCAGATGCAAGAGATGGATTTAAACCTGTTCATAGAAGAATTATTTATTCTATGTTTGAAAGTGGTTATACACCAGATAAACCTTTTGTAAAATGTGCAAAAATTGTTGGTGATGTTATGGGTCAATATCACCCACATGGAGATAGTGCAATTTATGAGTCTCTTGTTAGAATGGCTCAAGATTTCTCAATGAGATACCCTCTTGTTGATGGTCATGGAAACTTTGGAAATATTGATGGAGACGAAGCCGCTGCATACAGATACACCGAAGCAAGATTAAAAAAGATTTCGTATAATTTAGTAAAAGAAATTAAAGAAAATACAGTTGATTTTATTGATAATTATGATGGTAGTAAACAAGAACCATGTGTCTTACCTGCAAGAATTCCAGGTTTATTAGTTAACGGAAGTAATGGTATTGCTGTTGGTATGGCAACAAATATTCCACCTCATAATTTAAAAGAAGTAATTGATGCAACAATTGCTTATGCAAGAAATAAAGATATAAGTGTTGTTGAGTTAATGAATTATATTAAAGGACCTGATTTTCCTACTAAAGGTTATATTTTAGGAAGAAGTGGAATTAAAAAAGCTTACGAAACTGGAACTGGATGTATTGTTTGTAGAGGAAAAGCAAATATAATTGAAACCGGTAGTGGTAAAAGTGAAATTATAATTAGTGAAATTCCATATCAAGTAAATAAAGCTGCTTTAGTTTATAAAATTGGTCAATTAGCTGATGATAAAGTAATCACTGGAATTAGCGATGTTAAAGATGAAAGTAGTGATAAAAATGGTATTAGAATTGTTATTGAATTAAGCAAAGAAGCTGTACCTGATGTTGTTTTAAATCAATTATATAAACAAACTCCACTTCAATCTAATTTTAATGTTCAATCAATTGCATTAGTTGATGGAACTCCAAAATTAATGACTTTAAAAGATATGCTTGATGTATATCTAGAATTTCAAATTGAAATTGTTTCAAGAAGAAGTAAATTTAGATTAGATAAAGCTTTAGCAAGAGTTCATATAATTGATGGATTATTACTAGCAAGTGAAGATATCGATAATGTTATAGAAGTTATTAAAAATAGTAAAACCGGTGAAGAAGCTGCAAATAGATTAAAAGAAAAATATTCTTTATCAGATGAGCAAGTTGAAGCAATTTTATCTATGACTTTAAGAAAATTAGCTGGTATTGAAAGAATTAATTTAGAAACAGAAAGAGCCGGTTTAGAAAAAAATATTGAGGAATTGCAGTATATTTTACAATCAAGGGATCATATTTTAGAAGTTGTTATTAAAGAATTAGAAGAAATTAGAGAAAAATATGCTGATGATAGATTAACAGAAATTTCATCAGTTGAAGCAAGTATTGAAGATGAAGATTTGATTAAAAACGAAGATTTAATTATAACTTTAACAAATACTGGTTATATTAAGAGAATGCCTGTTGAAAACTTTAAAACTCAAAATAGAGGTGGTAAAGGAATTAAAGGTATGTCAACTCATGATGATGACGATGTATTAATGATGGTTAATTCTAATACACATCAAGATGTATTGTTCTTTACTAACTTTGGAAAAGTTTATCGTATTAGAGGATATAAAATTCCAGAAGGTAGTAGAGTAAGTAAGGGAATTCCTGTTAGCAATTTCTTAAATTTAGATGAAAAAGAAAAAGTAGCTAGTATTGTTAGCGTCGAAGATTATAATGATAAGTTTTTACTATTTGCTACCAAGAAGGGAATTTGTAAGAAAACTGATTTAAAAGAATATAGATTAATTAGACAAGACGGCAAAATAGCAGTTAACTTAAAAGATGATGATGAACTTTTAGATGTTAAAGTAACAGATGGTAGTGCTGATATTTGTATTGCATCTTCTAATAATAGAATGGTTAAGTTTAAAGAAGATGATATTAGAGATATGGGAAGAAACGCTACTGGTGTTAGAGGAATTAAACTAGATGAAGGAAATGATGCAATTTCTCTTGCTACATCTCTAGAAGGAAGCGAAGTTCTTGTTATAACTAAATTTGGTTATGGTAAGATTTCTCCTCTTGATGACTATAGACTTACCAATAGAGGTTCAAAAGGTGTTATCACTTTAAAAGAAAGTGAAAAAAGAGGTCCTTTAGCTGCGTTAAAGATTGTTAAAGGAGATGAAGACTTACTAGTAATTACCAAAAACGGTATCTTAATTAGAATTAGTCTTAATCAAGTTTCAAGAACTGGTAGAAATACAAGCGGAGTAAGAATTATTAATTTAAACGAAGGAGATTATGTATCTTCTGTAACACTTGTTCCTCATCAAGAAGAAGTTGAAGAAAATATCGATGAGAATTCTTCTAATATAGAAGAAAACAACGAGGAAAATAATTAATGGATATTAAAGAAGTTTGTTTGTTTCAAGATTTAAATTCTACATATTTTAAGTCTGATAGATTAAGAAAAAATATAAAAGCAAGTTTAACTGCAACTAATATTGCATATTCTTTTAATAAACTAGATAAAGGAACAAATATCGCCCATTTCTTATATCCTTTTACTTCAAGTCAAGTTTCACTCGCTTATAACAATAACAAAAAAATTGTAATGTCTCTTTTTTATACAGAGGGTGAAGAAAAAGCTGGAATTACAAGTATTTATAACGTTAAGAAGACTGAAGATTTAAATATATCAACATTTAAAGTTCAAGATTTTTACAAAGCAGATAAAATACTTGTTCCATATGAAGAATTTAAAAAACTACTTATTAAAAAAGGTGTTAGAAGTGAAGTAATAGAAGTTATCTCAGCTGGTTCTAGATATGGTATTTATAAATATTTACCAGAAAAAGATATGGAATTAGCTTCAAGATATTTCTCTTTCAATGAAAACGATAAAATAATTGTTTCATTTGGAAATATAAAAGATAAAAATTGTCTAAATTATATTTATACTCTTGCTAAGTTAAGACCAGATGTAAAAATAGTCTTCCTAGTAACAAATAATATAAATACTAAAAAGATGATGTTTAAAATGAAACTATTAATATCAAAAAAACCAAACAATGTAATTATTGAAAGTTTTAATGATATTAATATTTATCGATCTTTATTAAAAAATTGTAGATGTTTAGTTTATTTTAATGAGTATTTAATTGATGAAATTCAATTATTCGAAGCCTTTGCTGCTGAATTACAAGTTATTGCATATGATAAGGCTTTACCTAGAAAATATATCGAAAGTAATATAATATTACATAGCGATGACATTAAGGATGTTTATAAATTAATTACAGATTTCTTAGATTATAAAATTTCAAATACAATTCAAACAGAATTTGATTATGTTACCGAGAATTCTGTTGAAAATATTGGAAACAGATT
>JADIMN010000147.1 GCA_017694735.1 Candidatus Alectryobacillus merdavium | reverse complement strand
GCTATCTCTTTTTAACAATTCAAGTAAAGCATAATATTCTTCTATTAAATTCTTTTTCTTTTTTCTAATATAAGTTTTACTATACTCTTTATTGTATTCAGCCTTTTTCTTCATTGATTCATTATGTCTTATCTCTTTTTCGTTAGTATATCTTGTATCTTTTTGAATTACTTGAGAAATATAACTTTGAGAAACTCCAACTGTTTTAGCAATAATATCTTGTTTTTGGTGTTCTTCAAAATACATTTGTAATATTCTTTCTTTTTTATCCATTTTGTCCTCCTTTCTTACTTATTGCGTTAGCAACAATGTTATTGGGTACCCGTTCAAAATCTTTGATTTTGCTAACGGGTAATGTTCTTATATTTTTTACTTGCACTTTTTTAGGTATAAAAATACCATATATATAAAGTACAACTCGTAATTTATATACATCATTTGACAATTATAAATATTTATTGTAATATATTATTATAGAGAAAGTATTAAAACTGACATAAAATGCAAGTTAATACTTTGCTGCATAAAATAGATTACATTTCTATTATAGTGTAATACTTTTTAAAAGTCAATATATTACAATAAATTTTTTAAAAAATTTTATGAATAGGAGAAAATTATGAAAATGAATTTAGAATATGGCTTTAACAATGAGTCAATGCCAAAATTTGAAGAATATGAAATAAAGGTAATAAATAACATCAAATATGTTGTTCCTAAAATTTTGGAAATACATAGAACAAACTATTCCTTAATTGATTTTGATGATTATAAAGAAAATGATAAACCATTAATAGATTTTATCAATTTAGGAAAATTATCTTTAGAACAAAAAGAAGATACTGACAAGTTATTGCTTGAATATGTAAATCAATATGGACTTTTAGGACTTATACACGACTTTCCAGTAAATAGATATTACACATTAGATAAGGAAATACTATTAAAAGAATTTAATTATATCAATAATAGTGATTGCTTTAGCACAATGAAAATAATTGATTATTTTAAAATATTCTTTCCTAATGCTACTGATGAAGAAATAAAAGAATTATTAGAAAAAGTAAACAAAAATATATATGAACATAGTATGGAAAAATTTATTTCTCCAGAAATAAATAATTTGTTATTTGAAAATGAAAAATATTACGAACAAGTAGATATGATAATAAAATATGCTCAATTTATGTATAATACTTTAAAAGAATTGAAAAAAGATAATGGAGAATATATCAATACAAGAGAAATAAATAAACTAGAATCAAATCACATAAGAGTTAATTTAGAATATGACGGACTAACAATACATATTAGGAGTTTAAAAGAATACATAGATGAAAACTTTAAATTATATGCAATACAAGAAAAGAAATATTTAAAACTGTGTAAGCATTGTGGAAAAGCATTTATTGCTAACAACCCGAAAACAGTATATGATACATTTAGTTGTAAAAACCAAGAAAATGTTTACAACAGTAGAGCAAGGTTAAGCTCAAATGTAATAAAAACAAAAGATGGACTAACTGTAAAAGTAACACCAAGTGAAGAATTATCTAATGAAATAATAAGAAAACTAAAAAAGAAAAAATAATAATTTGTATAAAGAGAGTTGCTATACTCTCTTATTTTATGCAAATACGCACTAAATATAAACCTATTTATGCTCGTTTATAAGGAATAGCAACAAGTATTATTTAAAAATAAAATTTTATATAATTCAATTGGTTGTAAAACGAGCAATAGGAGGTGGATATATGAGTGCAATAGACAGACTATATTCTATCAACAATAAAACTGTTAAGAAATCAATTAACATTGATGATAGTTTATATAAAAGACTAATGAGATATACTAAAAAGAACTATGACGCAACAATTAGTGATATGATAAATGTTTGTATTGAAGATTTACTGTCTACTGGAAGTGTAAAATATTATGCCAAACCAGAAGATGAGATAACAATTTATAGAAGTGTAATGATTAGAAAAGAAAATGCAGAAGCTTTAAATAAGATAACGCAAGAAACGGGAATTTCACTAACAAGATTAGTAAATATAGCAATGAAAGAATTTTTAGATAAATATAATAAATAATATTTAGGAGATTATCATAAAACATTGATAATCTTTTATTTTTATGATATTATTCTTTCAGAGAAATAGTAATTTACCAAAAAGATTGTCAGTAATGACAGTCTTTTTTGTACGACAGGCAGTTATACAAATAAATTAGTTCAGTGCAACTAATCTATTTTTTTATTATATATTGACTTTTAACGATAACTACTATAAAATATAGTAGTGTAGTTTATAGTAGAAAGGAGGACATTAAATATATGAAAAATTATGACAATTATTTTCTTCCTGTAGATAATATGGAAGAAGCAAAAAGATACTATGAGGAAATATTGGGGTTAAAAAAGAAATTTGATTTTTCTGATAAGGGAATGGTTGCTTATAATATTGGAAATGAAGAACCTGCAATAATTTTAAAAGACAAAAATAAATTTGAGAATTTAAAGCCTACAATATGGTTTGAAGTAGAAGATGTTGCAATCTTCTATAAAGAAATGTTGAATAATGATATAAAATTTTTGAGTGAGCCTTTTAAAATTGGAACTGGTAATGCAGTCGAGTTTGAAGATCCATTTGGAAATAGACTTGGCGTTACAGATTATATTAAGTAAGGAGTAGAGATTATGTCAAATATAGATTTGGTATTATTAGGACTTATTAAACAAAAATCACAAAGTGCTTATGATATTAAAAAAAATATAGAATATCGTAATATACCAAGATGGGTAAAAATTAGTGAACAGTCTATTTATAAGAAAGTATTACAATTAGAATCAAAAGAATATATTGTTAGCCATAAAGAGAAAGAGGGAAATATGCCAGATAAAGCAATATATACTATTACTAACAAAGGTAATGATTATTTTAATAAACTTATGAATGATATTTCAAATTCTGATGTTAGTCTATATTTGGATTTTAATGTTATTATCACGAATTTAGATTTAGTAGATGATGAACAAAAACAGATTCTTGTTTCTAATATAAAATCAAAGATATTAGAATTAAAAGAATTACTAAATGAAAGACGTTCTCATAGACAACATATTCCTAATGTTGGAAAACAAATGTTCAAACAACAATTAGCATTAGTAGAAACATTAGAAAAGTGGATAATTGATTTTGAGAATAGTTTAAAAGAACAAAATTAGCAAATATTGATTTTAAGTTAAAAGATAAATTTGTAGGGAGGGAAATTCCATGAAAATAATCAACATTGGTATTCTTGCTCATGTAGATGCAGGAAAGACGACCTTAACGGAAAGTCTGCTTTATACAAGTGGAGCAATTTTAGAATTAGGCAGTGTAGATAAGGGAACAACAAGGACAGATACTATGTTTTTAGAACGTCAGCGTGGAATCACAATTCAGGCAGCAGTTACTTCTTTTAATTGGAATGACTACAAAATCAATATTGTAGATACTCCTGGACATACAGATTTTATAACAGAAGTGTATCGTTCCTTATCTGTTCTTGATGGAGCAATTTTAGTAATTTCTGCTAAAGATGGTGTACAAGCACAAACCCGAATACTATTCCATGCACTTCAAAAAATGAATATACCAACAATTATTTTTATAAATAAAATAGATCAGGATGGAATTAACTTAAATAATATTTATCAAAATATCAAAGAAAAACTTTCAAATGATATTATTGTTATGCAAAATGTAACATTAACTCCAGAAATATCAATTAAAAATATCATTGATTTAGATGAATGGGATCCTGTAATTTCCAAAAATGATAAACTTTTAAAAAAATATATTGCAGGAGAAAAATTGACTATACAGGAATTAACGCAGGAAGAATATAGGTGTGTTAAAAAAGGTTCGTTGTTTCCTATATACCATGGAAGTGCTAAAAATAATATAGGAACTCAACAACTCATTGAAGCTATTTCAAATCTTTTTTGTCCTGAAATGAATAAGAATTATTCAGAACTATGTGGAAGAGTTTTTAAAATTGAATATACAGACCATAAGCAAAGATTAGTTTATTTGCGTCTTTACAGTGGAACATTACACTTACGAGATACAATTGTATTGTCAGAAAAAAAGAAAGTGAAACTTACAGAAATATATATTCCTTCAAATGGAGAAATGATACAGACAGAAATAGTTTGTTCTGGAGATATTTTTATAATACCTAACAATACATTAAGATTGAACGATATTATAGGAAATGAAAAGATTTTGCCATGCAATGTA
>JADIMN010000146.1 GCA_017694735.1 Candidatus Alectryobacillus merdavium | reverse complement strand
AGCCGTGTCCTGAAAATCTCCTAAGCCATCTAGTGGCAATTTATGAGTACAGGTACACAGCATATAGAAATTATAGCCTAGAAAGGAGAAGTTATTCAGTCATCAAACTAGGCTTAACTGAATAATACGATAATATGAAGTATAAAAGAGTGTTAGTTAAATTATCTGGTGAAGCTTTAAAAGATAAAAAAGAGCAACAAATAATTGATGCTAAAATGCTTGATAAAGTTGCAGAAGCAATAAAATTGCTTGTTGATGAAAAGGTTCAAGTTGCAATTGTTGTCGGAGCAGGAAATATTTTTAGAGGAAAATTAGCTAATGAAATTGGAATCGAGCATTCTGTTGCGGATTATATGGGAATGCTTGGAACAATAATAAATTCTTTAGCATTACAAAGCGCTTTAGAAAATGCTGGACTTGATTGTAGAGTTATGTCTAGTATTGAAGTTGATGCTGTTTGTGAAAAATATATTCGAAGAAAAGCAATATCTCATTTAGAAAAAGGAATAGTCACTATTTTTGCTGGCGGAACTGGAAATCCTTATTTTACTACTGATACAACTGCAACATTAAGAGCTATTGAAATAAATGCAGATGCCATTTTAATGGCTAAAAATGGTGTTGACGGGGTTTATGATAAAGATCCAACAAAAAACCCAGATGCTAAATTAATTAAAAAAATTACTTTTGGTGAATTATATGAAAAAAATCTAGGTGTAATGGATCATACTGCTGTTGCTATGATGCTAGGACAAAACATTGATATTAGAGTTTTTTCAATGGATGATCCAAATAACTTTAAAAGAGTGCTTGAAGGCGAAAATATTGGTACAATATTAAAAGAGAGGTTTTAAATATGGATGAATTAACACTTACTTGTCAAGAAAGAATGGAAAAATGTATTGTTTCCTTAAAAGAGTCTTTTAATACATTAAGAACTGGAAGAGCAAATGCAAGTTTGCTTGATAAAATTGAATGCGATTATTATGGTGAAAAAATGCCTATTAATCAAATTTGTGCAATTACTATTCCAGAGCCAAGACAAATTTTAGTTAAACCTTATGATAAAGGTGATGTTAAATCTGTTTATAATGCTATTGCTGGAAGTGATTTGTATTTGAATCCAATTAATGATGGAGATAGCATTAGAATTGTTATTCCACCTTTAACAGAGGATAAGAGAAAAGAATTAGCTAAAAAAGCAAGAAGCTTTGCTGAAGAGAGCAAAGTTGCTATTAGAAATATTAGAAGAGAATTTTTTGATAAATTGAAAAAATCCGATGATTATAGCGATGATTTAAAAGATAGAATCGAAAAGGAAATGCAAAAGGTTACTGATGAAATAATTGTTAAAGTTGATAATTTAACAAAAGAAAAAGAAAAAGAAATCTTAAGCATCTAATACAATGAATATTGATACCACTAATTTAAAACACATTGCTTTTATTATGGACGGCAATGGTAGATGGGCAAAATTAAGAAATAAACCTAGATATTTTGGCCATAAAAAAGGAGTTTCAAATGTTCTTAAAATAATGAGAGAATGTTATAAACTAAATATTAAAAATGTTTCCTTTTTTTGCTTTTCTACGGAAAATTGGAATCGTCCACAAAAAGAAATTGATCATTTATTTGATTATTTAGAAGATTTTTTTAATAAAAATATCAAAGAAATGATGGAAAAGGATATTAAGCTTGTCGTTAGTGGTAATATTTTAAAACTAAGAAAATCTAGTCAAGATGTGGTTAATAAATGCCTTGATTTAACAAAAAATAATAAAACAATGATTTTTAATGTTTGTTTAAATTATGGCGGTCGAGATGATATAATTTTTGGTATTAAAAATCTTTTTAAAGAAATTAAAGAAAATGACTTTGACTTAAAAGATTTAAATGAAGAAACTTTTAAAAGATACTTGTACACCAAAGATATGCCCGATGTTGATTTATTAATTAGGACAAGTGGAGAAGAAAGAATATCAAATTTTATGCTATATCAGTTAGCTTATGCTGAATTAATTTTTACTAAAACTTATTGGCCTGACTTTGATGTGAATCAATTACATGAATGCATTGATATATTTAATTCAAGAACAAGGAGATTTGGAAAAATTTAGTATGGAAAATCAAGAATTGCAAAACAACAAAGAAAAACATCAAAAGAAACATATTCACTTAGTTGAAGCAAATAAAATTAGTGCATCAACTGGTAAAAATATGATAGTAAGAATTCTTACTGCTTTAGTTTTACTTTTTATATGTCTTCCTTTATCCTTTGTTGGATCATGGGGGTTTTTTATATTAATTTTGGTATTAGCTTTTATTTCTATTTTAGAAGTTTCTAGAGCTCCAAAAGAAAAAAATATCCCAATTGTCTTGTATATAACTTTTATAATAATTACTTTATCTTTTATTTATTGGTATTTTATTAAGAATGCATTAAATCAATATGTATATGGTGGCGAAAATTCTATAATTGCAGACTTAAATTTTAATTTTGCGTTATTTGGAGTTGGATTTGCTAATTCAAGTGGTGGAGTAGTAGAGGGATTAGGCATCTCAATTATTATGGTTGCCTTTAGCTTTTTAATTTATTTTACTGCATGTATTACAAATGAAAATTTCACCTTTAAAGATGTATGTTATTTCTTTACAATGTCGATATTAATTGGAATAGGTTTCCAAAGCATGTATTATGTAAAATATCTACCATTTTCCAGTGAATTTATTGGTAGTTCGATTAATTATTATGATAATGGTTATGGTACTTATGCACTTTCAACTTTATTGTTTATTTTTGTATTAATTGGATGCATGATGAATGATATTGGTGCTTATTTTGTTGGTGTTTTATTTGGAAAACATAAGATTAACGAGAGAATTTCTCCTAAAAAAACATGGGAAGGATTTGTTGGTGGAATTTTAATTGCTACTGGATTAGGACTAGTTTTTGCTTTTTCTTGTTCAGCTGGTGGATGTGATTTACTTCCAGGTGTACTTGATTTTGAACACTGGTATAATGTAGTTATTTTAGCTGTTGGTATGCCACTTATTGCTAATATCGGTGATTTTGCTTTTAGCGCAATTAAAAGAAATTTTGGCATAAAAGATTTTGGAAATATAATTCCTGGACACGGCGGAGTTTTAGATAGACTTGATAGCGTTTTATTTACATTTATTTTTGTCGCTTGCTTATTAACTTTAATGAGCAACGGTTGGTGGTTTCTTAACTGATGAAAAAATTAGCTATTTTAGGAGCTAGTGGAAGTATCGGAAGACAAACACTAGATTTATTAAAAAATAATAAAATTGAATATGAACTTATTGGAGTTAGTATTGGAAAAAATATTGGGGTTTTGCAAGAAATATTAAATAATTTTTCATCAATAAAATATGCATATTTAGTTGATGAAAAAGCAAAAGATGAATTAAGCATTAAATATAAAAATATAAAGTTTTTTTGCGCTGATAAAATGCAAGATTTTATTCAAGAATGTAATGCTGATATGTATGTTAATGCTCTTGTCGGATTTGTTGGAGTTTTACCAAGTTTTAAAGTTATTGAAATGAACAAGAATTTAGCCCTTGCAAATAAAGAGACTTTAGTTTGTGGTGGCAAGTTATTTATAAAAAAATTAAAGAAGTCAGAATCTAAATTATTTCCAATTGATAGTGAACATGTTGCTATTGAAAAATGTTTAAAAGGAAATAGAAAAAATTTAAAAACAATAATTTTAACCTGTTCTGGTGGTCCATTTTGTGATTATTCTTATGAGCAATTGCAAACTGTTAGTAAAGATGATGCATTAAAACATCCAACATGGAAGATGGGAAATAAAATTAGTATCGATTCTGCAACTTTAATTAATAAAGTTTTTGAAATAGCTGAAGCTTTTTATTTATTTAACTATTCTAAAATTAAAATTTTAATTCATAAAGAAAGTTTAGTTCATTCTCTAATTGAGCTAAATGATGGAAATTATTTACTTGATTTAGGAATTAATGACATGCAAATTCCTATTTCTTATGCTCTAAAAAATAATAAGAGGGCAAATATTAATAAATCATTAAATATATATTCAATTTCTAACTTAACTTTTAAAGAACCAAATCAATTTCAAAAGAAAATTTTAGAATTAGGATATTTAATTATTAAAAAAGGCGGTAATTTAGGAACCATAATTAATGCAGCTAATGATTTTGCTGTTGAAAAATTTTTAAATGGAGAAATCAAATTTTTAGATATTTATACAATTATTAATTATGCGATAGACAAGACAAAATATATTAAAAATATGTCATTACATGATATAATATCCACTAATGATTTTGTAAAAGATCTATTAAAAAATTATTTTGATAAAAGAGGGCAATAAATGGTATTAAATTGGATAATTACGATTATTTTATTTATAGTTGGACTTTGTTTACTTGTTTCTTTACACGAATTAGGACACTATATTACAGCTAAGATTTTTGGTGTATATTGTTTTGAATATTCAATTGGATTTGGAAAGAAAATAATTCGAAGAAAATCAAAATTTGCAGAAACATTTTTTTGTATTGGTGTTTTACCATTTGGTGGTTATGTTTCAATGTATGGTGAAGATGACGAAGAAGAAGCCGGAGACAGTAAAAAAGAAAAAAGGAATCAAAATGTTGAATTAAATGATATTGTTTTTTCTGAAGATAATGATTCAAAAAGCGAACAAAAAGACGCCACAAAAAAAGAAGAGAATTTAAATGAAGAACATTATGAGTTTGATATCATTAACCAAATAAATAAAAAAACATATAAATTACAGCAAAAGCTTTTAAAGAAATTTAACGGCGACAAACAAAAAGTTGTAGATTATTTAATAAAAAAATATTGTGATAAGAAAAAATTAGATTTTTCAAAGACTTATTTTGAACAAGTTGAAAGTGAAGAATTAATAAATGAATATTTTGATAAATTTATTTCTATTAAGGACCAATATAATAAAGAAAAAGCTCTTACTAAATTTAATGGAGATAAGCTTACTTCATTTAGATATCTAAAAAGAGAATTCGATAAGAAAAAACCAACTTATAAAAAATTAAGACTTGACTTATATTTAAATAATGAATTGACTCTTGATGATTGGTTTATCAAAGATAGCGATATTCTTTCTAAAGTTGATGAATTAACTCTACCAAAATACAGAAGTTTAGAAAGTCTTTCAAAACCAAAAAAGATTATTGTAATGAGCGCTGGAATTGTAGTTAATTTTATTCTTGGCTACATTCTTTATTTAATTTCTTATTCTTGTTTTCCAAATGATTTGATTACTGCAAGACTTCAAGTAAGTGATAGCAGTATTCAAGAAACATCTTTCAATACTAATTATGAGAAAATTAATGAAGATTTATATCAAGAATATTATCAATTTCTTGATAATGATGCTTTTTCTTTTTTAAGCGAAGAACAAAAGCAAGGAAATCCTTTCTTTTATACTCTAGGAACTATTAATTCATCTAATAAAGTTATCGTTGCTTATGATATTGATTTACATAGCGATTTTGATGAAGACGGAGTTAATGACAAGTATGTTTTAGTAATGAATAATATGTTTACTTCATTAGAAAACTTATCTCTTGATGAACAACTTTATACTTTATCTAATTTATCTAATGGTAGTCAAATTAAAAATTATAATCTTTATAGATATAGTGAAACTAGTAAAGAAGAAGGTGAATTTTTTCTTCCTAATCAAGAAGATACTTATTTTAAATTAGTTAGCGACAAGACATATCAAGAAGAATTAGCATCAAAAAATAATGAAGGATTATCAATAATTGATCCTAATATTGAAATAAATGCTACTTTCTCTTTTTGGCCAAGCGTTGAAGCAAATAATACCGAAGCTGGTTATTATGTTTTAAATAGCCTAAAAGAAGGTGCTACACCAGATGATTCTGATATCTTTGAAGAAAATAGTGTGAATATTTTAGAATCACAAATTGTAATTAAGCAGAGTAATAAAGAAGAGATATTTTTAAATACTTCAATGTATCATCACTCTTATTGGGAAGGATTAAATTCTTTTAAAGTTGCTGGAGATGCTTGGGTTGATGGAAGTGCAACTGTATTTACAGTTTTAGGAAATCTATTTGTTTCTGGAGATGCTTGGAACAATGTTGGAGGTCCACTAGCGATCTTAACTCAATCAGCACAAATTATTCAAAACTATCCTTTTAGTGCTTATATAAGAATGTGGGGTTTAATTAGTGTTAATCTTGCGATATTTAATCTTATTCCAATTCCAGGTCTTGATGGTTGGCAAATTTTAGTTGCCGTTATTGAAGGTGTCAGCCAAAGAAAATTAAATGCTAAATTTAAAAAGTGGGCAAGTATTATTGGCTTATCATTAGTTTTTGGCCTTATTATAGCGATTCTTGTTATGGATGTTGTAAGATTATTTATATGAAAAGTATAACTGAACGTTTTTTAAGATCTATAAAAATTGAAGATATAGATTTGTTTGATTTTGATATAGTTTCAGCTCAAAAGGATAAATCAAGCAAATTTATTTTTACGTTTCTTAAAAAAACGGCTTGGAACTATGATTTATTAGAGTACTTTTTAGAACAATTAAATAATATTACTTATAATTATAAAATTATTTTTAAATACGAGACATCAACCTCAATTGATTCTATTAATTTATTATTAAAAGATTTTATAAATAAAAAAGTTAGAAATAGTGATTCTTTTTTAATCAAAAACAATAATGGAGTTATTAATTTATATGTTAGTGAAACAGAACAAATTAATTCAAAGTTATTTCTTTCTGATTTTGAATCATTGTTAAATTATATAAATTATCCTAAAACTATCATTTTATTGTCTCCATTAAAGAAAGAAAGTATTTCAGATTTCGTTAATTCTTCTTCTAAAGATTTTACAAATTCTACTAATGTAAAAATTAGCGAAGATGATGATAAATCTTTTGAAAGTGAAGAACAATTTAATGAAAAAGATTTTGAAAACGAATCCGAATATGATGAAGACTTTGATGGCTTTGAAAACGATGCAGATTTTCAAAATTTTGAGGATGAGACGGAAAGCGATGATGATTATATTACTACTTCAAATGATGATGTATATCTAAAACGAGACGAGCAAATATCTAATAGTATTGAAAACGCTAGTAAAAAAATACTTCAAAACATTGATGAAAAAAATAAACTTTTTGAAGGTCTTGATACAAAATATGATTATGTACCAACAAGTATTGGTCAAATTAATAGTGAAAAAATGTATGTTTTATCAAGAGGTTATGTTTATTCAAACACATCAAAAGAAATAAGAGGCGTTACTAAATTTACAATTCTTGTAAACGATGGAAAAGATTCTATTTTTATCGAAATTTCTGCAAAAAAACATGATGAAATTGAATATTTATCATCTTTAAAGGTTAAAACATGTCTTAAGTTTACTGGTATTTCTTATCTAAATAAATTTTTAAGAAATTCAATTGTTGTTAAAGTAACTTCTTATATAGAAGATGGATCTTATCCTTTAAGAAGTGATAATTGTGAGTATGGAAAAAGAGTAGAGCTTCATGCCCATAGCAAAATGTCTACAATGGATGGAGTTGGAATTGTAGATGATTATTTTAAAGAGGCTGCTGCAATGGGTCATAAAGCTTTTGCTTTATGTGATCATGCAAGTGTTCAAGCATATCCAGACGTTCAAAAAGCAGCAAAAAAATATGGTGTTAAGGCTTTATATGGATGTGAGCTTTATGTTGTAGATGATGATTTTATTTGTGCTTTTAATCCAAATGATCAAAAATTGAGCGATGCTACTTTTGTTGTATTTGACTTAGAAACAACTGGTTTAAGTACTCGTTATGATAAGATTTTAGAGTTTGCTGGATTTAAAGTTAGAAATGGTATGATAATCGATAAAAAAGATATTTTGATTAATCCAGAAGAGGAACTTTCCACTCATATAAGCAATCTTACAAATATTACAAACGAAATGTTAAAAAATGAAAAACCTATAAAGGATTGTATAGAAGAAATTTATGATTTTATTAAAGGATGTGTATTAGTTTCTCATAACTTAGAATTTGACTATAACCACTTAAGAAATAAATTAAAAGAAATTAAAAATATAGATCTTGATGTGCCTGGCATTGATACTTTAAATTTAGATAGATATTTATATCCAGAACATGCTGCTCACGCACTTGGTAATGTTTGTCATAGATTTAAAGTTAGATATGATAAAAAAGATGCTCATAGAGCGGATTATGATGCTCAAGTTTTAACTGATTGTTGGCTATTATATTTAGATATATTAAAGGATAAAGGATTTGAAGATGTTAAATCTCTTGAAATTTTAAAAAAGGAAGTAAAGCACTATAAAGTCTCAAGAGAATACCATGTTAATGCTATTGTTAAAAATTCGGATGGATTAAAAGATTTATATAAATTGATATCTTTTGCACATACAAAATATTTTGGAAGAGTACCATGTGTTCCACGAAGCGTATTAAAAGAATATAGAAAAAATCTACTTTTAGGTAGTGCTTGTTTTAATGGAGAAGTTTTTAATAAAGTTGCATATACCGGAACAAAGCAAAGCGTAATAGAAGCAATAAATTTTTATGATTTTATAGAAATTCAACCTCTTGAAAATTATAGAAGTTTAATTGAAACGTACTCAATTTCAAAAAAAGAGTATTTATTAAAGTTTTTAAATGAAATTATAGAAATTTCAAATGAAAACGGAAAATTAATTTGTGCAACTGATGATGCTCACTATGTTAATAAAGAGGACAAAATTTTTAGAGATATTTATATTTATTCTGCTGGTGTTGGTAAAACTGCACATCCGTTATATACAAGGGAAAAAAGAGAATTAGAAGAAAAAGGAATTTTTTTAGAAAATCCAGATCAACATTTCAGAAATACTGAGGAAATGCTGGAAGAATTTGAAATTTTTGGAAAAGAAAACGCTATTAAGTGGGTTATTACAAACACGAATAAAATTGCAGACATGTGCGAAGAAATTTATCCTATAAAAGATAAATTATTTACTCCTCATATTGAAAACTGTGAAAAAATGCTTTCAGACATTTGCTTTGAAAATGCAAAGAATTTATATGGCGATCCACTTCCTAAATTAATTGAAGACAGATTGAAAAGAGAACTTGATGGTATCATTGGAAATGGTTATAGTGTTATTTATTATATTGCTCATAAAATTATCAAAAAAATTCATGAAGATGGTTATATTGTTGGCTCAAGAGGTAGTGTAGGATCAAGTTTTGTTGCTACAATGGCTAATATTACTGAAGTTAATCCTCTTCCTCCTCATTATAGATGTCCAAAATGTAAACATTTTGAGGTTTATGAAGGAAATGAATATAATTCTGGCTATGATTTGCCTAAAAAATATTGTCCAGTATGTGGAAAATTAATGGTTTCTGATGGTCAAAATATTCCTTTTGAAACATTTTTAGGATTTAACGCTGATAAAGTTCCTGATATAGATTTAAACTTCCCACCAGATTATCAAGCAAGAGCACATGATTATACAAAAGTATTGCTCGGTGAAAATAATGTTTTTAGAGCTGGTACAATCGGAACCGTTGCTGAAAAAACTGCATTTGGTTATGTAAAAGGATATTATGAAAGAAGATATGGAATTACTGATTCTAATCAAGTTTCTTATGCAAAACTTAATTATTTAGCCTTTAATTGCCAAGATGTAAAAAGAACAACCGGTCAACATCCTGGCGGAATTATTGTTATTCCGGACGGTTTTGAAGTTTATGATTTTACTCCAATTCAATTCCCTGCAGATGAAATCGATTTTTCTTGGAAAACAACACATTTTGAATTTAAGGCAATTCATGATACTGTTTTAAAACTTGATTTATTAGGACATAAAGATCCTCAAGCTTTAAAATTTATGGTCGATTTGACTGGTGTAAAACTTGAAGATATACAACTTAATGATGAAAAAATAATGTCTTTATTTAAAAATACATCAGCTTTAAATTACAAACATAATTACTTAAAACTTAATAATGGTGTATTAGGACTTCCTGAATTTGGAACAAACTTTGTTATTGGCTTAATAGAATCAACTCAACCACAAACATTTGCAGAAATTTTAATTATTTCTGGTTTATCCCATGGAAAAGGTGTTTGGCTTGGAAACGCTGAAAGCTTAGTAAAATCTCATTTAACTGATTTAAAAGGAGTTATTGGTTGTAGAGATGATATTATGGTTACGCTAATAAATAAGTATAATTTGCCTCCTTTAGACTCTTTTAAAATTATGGAGTGTGTTAGAAAAGGAAAAGGATTAACTTTAGAACAAGAAAAATTGATGAGAGATAATAATGTTCCAGACTACTATATCGAATCATGTAAAAAGATAAAATACTTATTCCCTAAAGCACACGCTACTGCTTATGTTACTAATTCTTTAAGGGTTGCTTACTTCAAAATTTATTATCCTCTTGTTTATTATGCTTGTTTCTTATCAATTAGAAGTGAAAATTTTGATTGGGATAGTATGAGAAAAGGTCCTGAAGCAATGCTTGCTAAAATTGAAGAAATTCACGATTTAAAGAAAAATAAACCAAACGAATACTCAAAAACAGATGAAAACGTTGAAAGAACTCTAGAAATATCCCTTGAAATGATGGATAGAGGATTCTCTTTTGAAAATATTGATTTGTATAAATCAGATGCAACCAATTTTGTTGTTGACTATGAAAAAAATGCTTTAATTCCGCCATTTAAAGTAATTGCTGGCCTTGGTGACAACGCTGCTATATCAATCATTGAAGCAAGAAAAAATGGTAATTTTACTTCTGTTGAAGATTTAATGAAACGAACTAAACTTAATAATACACATATTCAAGTATTTAAAGAACTTGGTATTTTAAAAGATTTACCAGAAAAAAACAGAGAACAATTATCATTGTTTGATATGTTTTCATTTTAGTTTTGTGCATATAGCTCAGCTGGATAGAGCAATTGCCTCCTAAGCAATAGGTCGGGCGTTCGAATCGCCTTATGCACGCCATTTCTGACAAACACCTATAATGTTAAACATTATAGGTTATTTTTTTACCAAATCTTACCAATTCGTGCTAGTTATGTCGTATCCTAAAATTTTATGGCCCTATCATAGTCATAGAAAATAGTCAAAAATACCCTTAAAAGTTCGAACCACAGCGATACGCATACCGCAATAGCACTTCGGGTTCGAATTTTCGCAAATTATAAATATGGATATAAAAGGAAGAAGATTTGTTATATTGATCTAACCACCGCGAAATTACAATTTCTGAAAAAATCTTTGTTTTAGTCGAAAATTGAATATTCAATTCAGCCATCGAAGCTAAATTCAAGACTAAAGAGGATTGATGGAACTGTTGCTACGATTTGCACTAGTCAATATTTTTTGCTCATTTAACATATAAATTTTTATATTGAATGGGTGTCATATAGTTCAATGAATATGCTGGTCGTTTATTGTTAAAAAAGTAAATGTATTCGTCAATACTCTTAACTGGA
>JADIMN010000145.1 GCA_017694735.1 Candidatus Alectryobacillus merdavium | reverse complement strand
AGCCGTGTCCTGAAAATCTCCTAAGCCATCTAGTGGCAATTTATGAGTACAGGTACACAGCATATAGAAATTATAGCCTAGAAAGGAGAAGTTATTCAGTCATCAAACTAGGCTTAACTGAATAATACGATGATTTATGAATAAAATTGAAAAAAGAGATGGCCGAAAGGTTGGTTTTAAAAAGGACAAAATTTTTAATGCAATTAAGAATGCTTTTAATGCATGTGAGATTGAAGATTGCGATGAGTTAGTTGAAGATTTAACTCAACAAGTTATTAAAAAATTAAATGAAACTTATACAAAAAAGGATATTCCTAGTGTTGAAGATGTACAAGATGCTGTTGAGAAAGTTTTAATTGAAAATAGTGAAAGCGAAGTTGCTAAGGCTTATATTTTATATAGATATAATCGTACAAAAATCAGAACTGCTAATTCTGAATTGATGCGTATGATGAAAGATTTAACTTTTAAAAAAGCAACTGATGAAGATGTTAAAAGAGAGAATGCAAATATTGATGGCGATACAGCCATGGGTACAATGCTTAAGTATGGTAGCGAAAGCGCAAAAGCTTTTTATGTTAATCAAGTTATAAATCCTAAATATGCAGAAGCTCATGTTAACGGTGATATTCACATTCATGATATGGACTTTTACACATTAACTATGACATGTTGTCAAATTGATTTATTGAAGTTATTTAAAGATGGATTTTCTACTGGAAACGGTTTTATTAGAGAACCTGGAAGTATAAGATCCTATGCTTCTTTAGCTTGTATTGCAATTCAAGCTAATCAAAACGATCAACATGGTGGTCAATCTATTCCTAATTTTGATTATTTCATGGCTCCTGGTGTAAGAAAAAGTTATAGAAAAAATGTAGCAAATTATTTATTAACTGTTTTAGATTTTTTAGTTGATGATGTTTGTAAACACGACTGTAAAGATTTAATAGCTGAAGCTGAAAGTAAATATCATACTGAATGCAGAATGAAAAATGATGATTTTAAGATTGCTCTTATCAAAGTTTTACATGATAAATATCAAGATTTAGATGCTGAAAAAATTGTTAAAAAAGTTTTAAATGATGCATATGCACAAACAAAAGATGATACTTATCAAGCAATGGAAGCATTAATTCATAATTTAAACACTATGCATTCTAGAGCTGGAGCACAAGTTCCATTTTCTAGTTTAAATTATGGTACTGATACTTCTGAAGAGGGAAGAATGGTAATGCATTGCTTATTAGATGCTACTGAAGCTGGACTTGGTAATGGAGAAACACCAATTTTCCCAATTCAAATATTCAAATTAAAAGAAGGTGTTTCATATAATAAAGAAGATCCTAATTATGATTTATTTAGAAGATCATGTGAAGTTAGTGGAAAAAGATTATTTCCTAATTTCTCGTTCTTAGATGCACCTTTTAATCTTCAATATTATAAAAAAGGCGATTATAGAACAGAGGTTGCTTATATGGGCTGCCGTACTAGAGTAATGAGTAATGTTATTAAAGATAAAGAAATTACTCCTGGTAGAGGTAACTTATCTTTTACATCTATTAATTTACCTAGACTTGGTATTCTTGCAAAACATGATATTAAAAAGTTTTTTAAATTATTAGATGAAAAAATTGAGTTAGTAAAAGATCAATTACTTGAAAGACTAGAAATTCAAGGTCATAGAAGAGTTTACAATTTCCCATTTTTAATGGGCCAACATGTTTGGTTAGATAGTGAAAAGCTCTCAAGAAATGATGAGGTAAGACCTGTTTTAGTTCATGGAACATTAACTATAGGTTTTATCGGTCTTGCAGAGTGTTTAATTGCATTAATTGGTAAACATCATGGTGAAAGTAGCGAAGCTCAAGAACTTGGACTAAAAATAGTTGGTCATATGCGAGAAAAGACTGATGAATATACTAAAAAATATAATTTAAACTTCTCCTTAATTGCTACACCAGCAGAAGGTTTAAGCGGTAGATTTACAAGAATTGATAAGAAAAAATTTGGTATTATTCCTGGAATAACTGATAAGGAATTTTATACTAATTCATTCCATGTTCCAGTTTATTATAATATTTCAATTTTTGATAAAATTAAAACCGAAGCTCCATATAATGCTCTAACTAATGGCGGACACATTACATATGTAGAAGTTGATGGAGATGTAGCTAAAAATGTTGATGCTTTTGAAAGAATAATAAGATGTATGCATGATGAAGGTATTGGCTATGGTAGTGTTAATCATCCTGTAGATAGAGATCCAGTTTGTGGATATAACGGCATTATCGATAATGTTTGTCCAAAGTGTGGAAGACATGAAGACGACGTTAAATTTGAAAGAATTAGAAGAATTACCGGTTATCTTGTCGGTACTCTTGATAGATTTAATGATGGTAAAAGAGCCGAAGTAGAAGCAAGAGTAAAGCATAGTATTTCAAGCAAAGATGAGTAAAATTAGAATAGCTGGATACGTAGATGATTCAATTGTTGATGGTCCAGGCATAAGATTTACAATATTTACACAAGGTTGTGCACATCATTGTTTTAATTGTCATAATCCGGAAACATGGGCTTTTGATAAAGGAAAGGATGTCGACATCGATGAATTAATTTCTAAAATAAAAAGAAACCCTCTACTTCAAGGAATAACCTTATCTGGCGGAGATCCACTTTATCAGGTTGATGCTTGTCTAGAACTTGTTAAAAAAGTTAAAGAATTAAATTCAGATCTCGATATTATAATTTATACAGGTTTTACTTTTGAAGAACTTGCTAATAATTTTAAAAAAAATAACGATTTGCTGTCATTATTGAAGCTATCTGATATTTTAATTGATGGAAAATACGAAGATTCTTTAAGAGATTTGACTCTTAGATTTAGAGGCTCTAGTAATCAAAGAGTAATTAATCTTAAAAAAACATTTTTAGAAGAAAAAATAGTTTTAGAAAATTGGTAATAAGGCATTTTAATAAAATGCCTTTTTATATATCGTATAATTTCTATTGAAAAACAGTCTTTTTCTTTGTTATCATATTAATCAGGAGTGAATAAAGTAAATGCCTGAAGATCCGAACCCGTTAATCCATCTGTGGTGGATATTAATATTATTCTTGATACTATTGACTGCGTTTTTTAGTGGCGCAGAGACCGCCATGGAGCCATGTAATAAATTTAAATTTAAAGTAAAAGCCAGTGAGGGCAGTAGATCTGCTAAACTGGTTGTTAAAATATTAAATAAGTTTGATGAAAATCTGATATCTGTTTTAGTTGGTTACAATGTTGTAACAACTATTATTTCAACTATTGCGACAATTTACTTTACATATATAATTGCACCGGAGTTTGTAAACTTAGCATCAACTATAATTATTTCTGTTTTAGTTTACTTACTTGGAGATACATTACCAAAAATATGTGCTAGATATGCACCAGATACTTTTATAAAATTATCTTCATATCTTTTGGTTTTGTTTTATTATGTTTTTTATCCGATTAATAAATTATTTTACTTTTTATCGTGGTGTGTTAAGAAAATTTTCAAAATTAAAAATGATGTAACCTTAACAGAGGAAGATTTTTCAAATATTGTTGAAAATAACGAAGAAATTGGTGAATTAGATGAAGATGAATCAGATATTATCTTAAATTCGATAGACTTTTTAGATACAAGTGTAAAAGAATGCTTTACTCCAGCAAACAAAATGGAGATGATTGATTTAAATAATTTAAGTAATGAAAAATTAAATCAATTATTATTAAATTCTAATTATTCTCGTATTCCAATGTACTATAAAAATAGAAATAACATTGTTGGTATTTTAACCGTAAAAAAATATTTTAATGCTTATATTGAAGATAAACATGTAAATATTGAGTCTATTTTAAATCAGCCTTATTTTGTTGATTCTAATGCAACTATAGATAGCATATTTGAAGGTTTTAATAAAAATAGAACTCACTTAGCTATTGTAAAAAATAAAGATACTGTTGTTGGTATGGTTACAATGGATGATTTATTAGAAGAGCTTGTTGGCGAAGAAATTTCTAAACAAGATGGCAATATGGAGAAAAGTGTATGAGTTTAGAGATTTATATTATTATCGTTGTAGTTTTATGTATACTTTCAACCATGTTTTCAATGTCAGATATGGCTATTTCAAGTGTTAATGTTTTAAGACTTAAAAAGGAAGCAGAAGAAGGTAATTGGTTATCTAAACATACTCTTAATTTAGCGGTTAAGTATGATGATACTATTTCAACAATTCTATTTTGCAATAACGTAACAAATATTGGTATTTCATCAATTATGGTTACTCTTATTGCGAGTATGTCTTTACCAAATGAAACAGTTGAAAATATTATTTCTATTATTATTTCAACATTTATTTTACTTTTGATCGGTGAAGTAATACCTAAACAAATAGCTAAAGTTTATAATTATAGACTTGCCAAATTTTTCACTTTATTTGTTTTATTTTTTAAATATTTATGTTATCCAATCACATTTGTTTTCACTAAAATCGCATTTTTATTATCAAAGTTATTTATAAAAGGAACAAAGAACGTCGATGTTGAAACCGAAGTTAGCGATGAGCTTCAAGAGATGGTTGATACAATTGAAGATGAAGGAATTATTGATGAAGAAAAAGCAGATTTAATTAGATCTGCTATCGAATTTAACGAGACGGAAGCATATGAGGTAATGACACCTAGAGTTGATGTTTTGATGTTTGATATACATGATGATATTCAAAAATTAATTGATGATAAAAATTACTTTAATTATTCTAGAATACCAGTTTACGAAGATGATAGAGATGATATTATTGGTATACTTCCTTTAAAATTATTGCAAAGAAAAATTCTAACTAATTCAAAAATAGATGTTCATGAACTTATGTATAAGCCTGCTTTTGTGCCAAGAAGTGCAAAAATTACGGATGTTTTAACTCTATTTAAAGAAACTAAGCATCATATGGCAATTGTTTTAGATGAATATGGTGGTGTCGAAGGTATTATTTCAATAGAAGATATTATTGAAGAACTTGTTGGTCCGATATTTGATGAAACAGACAAAGTTGAAAAAGAATATTCTAAAACAAAAAACGGATATATTATAAGCGGCTCAATGAATATTGATGATTTCTTTGATTTAGTTGAAATTGAACCAGAATTTGATGATCCTAGTTTTAATACTGTGTCTGGTTGGGTTGTTGATAATCTTAACAGATTCGCTCAAGTCGGGGATACATTTAATTTTAAAAATTTAACTATTAAAGTTCTAAATATCGATGATTTTATTGTAAATAAGATTGAAGTAATTATAAATAAAGAAGAAAACAGTGAAGACTAATTAATCTTCACTGTTTTTTTATAATTATTATAAATAAGTTCGCTCATTTGTTGGATTGTTAAGTTATCTCCATCAATTTCAAAATTTGTTTTTTCGATGTTTTTTTGATCAAAATCAACTTTGTCGTTGATTAATCTTTGTTCAACATCTTTAATATTATCTCCTCTAAGTATCATTCTTTCTCTTCTTTTTTCTTCACTTCCATATATTAAGAAAGTAATAATGCTTTTATCAGAAAGATTTATGAAACATTTTAAACCATTTGGATCAACGATTAATACTTTATTTAAAGCAATCTCATCTTTTGGCGTTCCGTAATAATTTCCATTATAATACGTCGTTTCAACAAAAAAGTTTTCATCTTTTAATTTTAAAAATTGATCTTTTGTAACAAAATTGTAATCAATTTTATCTATTTCACCAGGACGTTTAACTCTAGTTGTAAAAGTTACAACTTTTTCAAACCCATAATTTTTAATTAAATATTTTGCTACCTCTGTTTTTCCAGACGCACTTGCTCCAACTAAAATTATCATACTAAAAAATTATATCATTAAAAAAATATTTTTTTGGAAAAAAATAATTTTATATACGACTTATTTAGTAAGGAGGTATAAATGGATAAGAAAAATATATTAAAAAAAGTACAAAATCTTTCTAATAAATACTTAATATCGCAATATAAAATTGTTCAACTAAAAGATAGCGTAGAAGATCATCGTTGTATTATTAAGTTTGAAAAGGCATTAAGCCACCTTGATTTAAATGAAAAATTTCTCTTAAAAAACGAGTTTCTTGATTTAAAGGATAAATATTGGTGGAAGAAGTATTTCAATAAAAATATTTTTTACACTATGAAAACATCGGCTTGCCTTCATTTCTTGGAGTTAATAGATGAAAAGTAAGATTAACAAAAAAAGCTTAGCTTTGTTTTCAATACTGTCGTTTTCGCTATTATCATCCTTTAAATATTCGGAAAGTGGTATTAGGTATGACTGTTATTCATATAATGATGATTTTGAAATATATAATTGGGATTTTAGACCAGTAGGAACTGATACGGCATCTAATAAAGTGAGTCATTATAAGTATAGAAATTCTTTTAAATTTAAACTTCATAATCAAACATATAAAAATTATAGTTTGGTTTTACAAACAATTAATGAAGATTTTACTTATATTAGTGGAAACATTGAACTAGAAAAAGAATATAACTTTTATGAAATCGTTCGCTTTGATAACAATTTTAAGAAAACAAATTACTTGAAACTTGTTATGATGGGAGAAAATAAAGTAATAGAATTATTTAATTTTCCTACAAGCAATATTGAAATTAATGTATCGAATAAATTTTCTTATTTAGATATTATTAGTGAAGGACGAATTGTTTTAGAAACCGGTTTACCAATAATATGTAATAAAAAATTTACTCCTTTAACTTATGTATTTGATTTTTCTCACTTAAAGGAAGATGATTTTACTTTTAATTACGGAGCATTTGATTATTCAAGATTCTCTTTTAGAGTTGAACAAAATAAATCTAGTGTCGATTCTATTTATATTAAAAATGTTAATATTAATGATTTTATGACTTTCGATATTTATTTTAAAGTAACATCATACGGTTATAGAGAAAGATTTTCTGGTTATAACCAAAATTTAAATAATAGTCTTCAATATTTTTATAATGCTAAGTATGTTGATGGAAAATATGAAATAGTTCAAGAAAATCTAGATTATTATAAATTGATTAAAGGGGAGAACCCACTTTATATGGTTAATATAAGTAAAAATAATTTAGATGATTATTTAAATAATAAAGGTTATCAATTAGCTGACAGAATTTATTTTGGAATGTTTGATGATTTATATTTATTAAAAGCAAATATTAATGTTACTTTGCATTTTAGTGTCGATTGGGAAGGTGTTTTTATAGAATTTCCACTTAAATTAACAGAAACAATGTACTATGATGCACTAAATTATTATTTATCTTCTAATTTTAATTATTCATTAGAAAACTATAATGAGGAATTTCATTTTTAATGTGGGGTATTTTTCTTGCTGGATTGGTTTTACTTACATCAACTCCTTTGTGTATCAATAATTTAAGACAGTCTAATTATGACAATGTAATTGCTGGTATAGATTATAAGTTTATTAATAATTGCGTTGTGAATAAGGAAAGTGATCCATACATTGATAAAAAATTATTAAAGCTAAACTTAGTTTATTATCTAAATAGTAATTTAAGCGACTTTAACAAAAAGTTTACATTGAAATTAACTTATTATAACAGTGATAAAAAAATTACTTTTAACGAAACTCCGAAAGGAACAAGCATTTTTATAACAAGCGAATTATATTTTTATAAATACGAGAAAGGAATAACTTATTTTATACAGAAAGATGGATGAGAAAATTAATATACTTTTAAACAAATGTTCGTTTTCAGAACTTTTAAACGACGAAAATATTACGGATATTTCTTATAACGGAGAAGAAATATTTTATATGGACACATATAAAGGAAGAGTTAAATATCAAAAAAATATTAATTACGAAGAGATAAAAAATCTTATAAGAGACATTGCAAACACTCTTGATTTATCTTTCTCTGTTTCTACGCCAATAATGGATGTTTCTTTTATGAATTTTAGAATAAATGCTATTCATGATAGTATATGCAAGAAAAACGGAAACAAAAGAATTTGTTTTTCAATAAGAAAATTTTCAACTGTATTAAAAATTTCAAATAATAATGAATTTTATCCAGAACAATTAGACGAATTTTTGCATTTTATTTTAGATAAAAAAAATTCCATACTTATAACAGGTCTTCCTAATAGCGGAAAGACAGAATTTCAAAAATATTTAATGTCATTATTTAAAAATAATGAAAGATTAATTGTAATTGATTCAATAAATGAATTGGATATCAAAACTTCTTGCGACACAACGTTTTTAATTCCAGAAAAATTAAAATTTTCTTCAATTGAAGATTTAATAAAAGCAAGCTTAAGATTGAACCCTGACTATATTGTTTTGGCTGAAGCTAGAGGAAGAGAATTTAAAAATGTTTATCAATCAATGTTAACGGGTTTATCTACTATAACGACCTTACATTCAAAAGATTGTATAAGTGCTTTAAATAGAATGGTGAATTTATTAAATGATGAGAATAGTAGAGAAGAAGAAATCTTAAAAAATTTAAAGCAGCATATAGACTTTATTATTAATTTAGGAAAAGAAGATTCTGACTTTGGAATTAAAAGATTTATTAAGGAAGTCTATCTCTTATATAAAGAAGAACTATATTTAAT
>JADIMN010000144.1 GCA_017694735.1 Candidatus Alectryobacillus merdavium | reverse complement strand
TATTTAACTTCTTCTCTTGAAATACTAAAAGATCCAAATAACTTGTCAATTTGCTTAATAAACGCAAGATCTAATAGAAGTTATACTGCTATTTATAAAGGTGATGAATGTATTTTAAAAGATTGTATATTAAGTAATGATGAAGTTTTATCTTTGATTAAAAATAAGTATAAAGATAATATTTCAATTTGTGGAGATACAAATTATTTAGATATTAAAGGAAAAAATAATAATATTTTCATAAATATGTTAAATATTAGAAAACATATTGATTATGAACATAATCCTGAAAATATTAAAGCCGTTTATTTAAAAGAAAGTTATGATAAAAATTAAAAATGCTAATTTATCAGATGTTTCTAATTTATTAGAAATAGAAAATGATACATTTGTCGGTGGAGAAAAATACAATCAAGATTTCTTTATATATAATTTAAAGGGTAACGATTTTGCAAAAACTTTAATATTATTTGAAGATGACTGTGCAATTAGTTATTTGATTTATTGGATTACCTTTGATTCAGCTACAATTATATCGTTAGCTACCAAAAAAGATTTTCAACAAAAAGGTTATGCAACACTACTTTTAAATGAAATGTTAAAAGATTTAAAAAATAGTAATGTTGAAACAGTTACATTAGAAGTTAGAAAATCAAATATAAAAGCAATTAAATTATACGAAAAACATGGATTTGTATTTTGTAACACTAAGAAAAATTATTATGAAAATCCATGCGAAGACGCTCTATATTATGTAAAAGGAGTTTAAATTATGATCATTCTTGGAATTGAATCAAGTTGTGATGAAACAGCAATCAGTATAATAAAAGATAGTAAATTACTCGCAAATGTTGTTTCTAGTCAAATTGATGTACATAAAAAATATGGTGGAGTAATGCCTGAAATTGCTTCTAGATTACATTTAGAAAATATTGGTTTTGTCTTAAAAAAAGCTTTAGAAGATGCAAATATTAAGATAGAAGATATTGATGCAGTTGCAGTTACAAGAGGCCCTGGATTAATAGGAGCACTTCATGTTGGACTTCAAGCTGCTAAAACAATATCTTTAATGTATAATAAACCTTTAATTCCAGTGCATCATTTAATTGGACATATTTATGCTAATGAATTTATTGAAAATTTTGAATTTCCAATGCTTTGTATTGTTGTAAGCGGAGGAAATACTGAGTTTGTAATAATGGAAAAAGATCTAGATTTTAAAATTATTGGACAAACTTTAGATGATGCTGTTGGTGAGTGTTTTGATAAGGTTGCAAGAGTTTTAGGACTACCTTATCCAGGTGGAGTTGAAATTGATAAATTAGCAAAACTTGGAACACATAAATATTTATTTAAATCCCCACATGCTGATGGATATAATTTTTCTTATAGTGGTTTAAAAACATCTATAATTAATGAAGTTAATAAGTTAAAAATGAGAAAAGAAGACTACAAAATTGAAGATATAGCAAAATCTTTTCAAGATGTTGCTATTGATGTAATTGTTGAGAAGGCTAAAAAAGCTTGTAAAGAATATAATGTTAAAATGCTTTGTTTAGCCGGTGGAGTTAGTGCTAATTCTTACTTAAGAAGTGAAATGGAAAAAGCATTTAAAAATAGTGATATAAAATTACTATTACCTCCACTTTGGTGTACTACTGATAACGCTGCAATGATATGTAAAGCAGCAGAACATTTATATAAAGAAAAAATATTTGCAGATTTAAGTCTTGGCGTTGATCCAAATTGGCAAATTGAAGATTTTAAAGATTTCAAAAATAATTAAAAATTTGTGATAGAATAATTAAACGTGAGGTGAAATTATGAAAGAAGTAACAGTATACGAATTATATAAAGATGAAAAATTATTAGAAGAACTTAAAGATAGTGAAATTGTTCTTGAAGGATGGGTTAGAACTAATAGAGATAATGGATCTCTTGGATTTATTGAATTAAATGATGGTTCATTTTTTAAGAATTTACAATTAGTTTATGATAATAATACTGTTAATTTTGAAGAAGTATCTCACTTTAGTAATGGCGATGCAATACAAGTAAGAGGTATTCTTGTTTTAACTCCCGAGGCAAAACAACCTTTTGAATTACATTTAATTAAAGGAGTAATTCTTGGAAAGTGTCAAGATGATTATCCACTTCAAAAAAAGAGACATGGATTTGAATTTTTAAGAGATATAGCCCATTTAAGAATGAGAACAAATACATTTAATGCATTATTTAGAGTTAGAAGTACATTAAGTTATGCGATTCATAAATTCTTTTTTGAAAGAGATTTTGTTTATGTTCATACACCAATTATTACTACAAATGATGCTGAAGGTGCTGGACAAACATTTAAAGTTATTACAGATGACAAAAATCCAAATGCATTTTTTGGAACTCCAAGTGTATTAACTGTAAGTGGACAACTTCATGTTGAACCTTTTGCGCTAGCATTTAGAAATGTTTATACCTTTGGTCCAACTTTTAGAGCAGAAAAATCAAATACTACTAGACATGCTGCTGAGTTTTGGATGATTGAACCAGAAATGGCTTTTACAGATTTAAATGGTAATATGAGTGTTATTGAAGATTTTATTAAATATATTATTAAGTTTGTATTAGAAAAAAATAAAGAAGAAATGAATTTCTTTAATACATTTATTGATAAGGATTTATTAAATCGTTTAAATCATGTTTTAAATTCTAAGTTTGAAGTTATGCCATATACTAAAGCTATAGAATATTTACTAAAAGCAAAAGAAAGTGGTCATAAATTTGAAAACAATGATATTAAATGGGGAATGGATCTTCAAAGTGAACATGAAAGATATTTAACAGAAGTTATTGTTAAAGGTCCGATGTTCTTAATTGATTTTCCAAAAGAAATTAAAGCATTCTATATGAAATTAAATAAAGATAATAAGACTGTTGCAGGATGTGATTTACTTGTTCCAGGCGTTGGAGAACTTGTTGGTGGTAGTCAAAGAGAAGAAGACTATGAAAAATTAAAAGCTAAAATGGAAGAAGTTGGAAACGATAAAGAATTATATTGGTATTTAGATACAAGAAAGTATGGAGGATGTGTCCATAGTGGATTTGGACTTGGTTTTGATAGATTTTTAATGTATATTACCGGTATTTCAAATATTAGAGATACTCAACCATATCCAAGAACATTCGGATCTATAAAATATTAATATGCAAGAAAATCAAAATATAACTATTAATAATGAAAATAGTGTGCAAAACTTAGACAAAAATAATAAAAAAGAAAAGAAACTAAAAGACAAAGAAGCAAGAAAATCTCTTCTTAGAGCAAGAATATTTATTATTTTAGTCGGTTTATGTGTTGTTCTTATTGCATTATTAATATATGCAATAGTATCTGCAATAATTTAAAATTAATTAAGAATTTGGATTATTTCCAGATTCCTTTTTATTATTATTTGAATTTTGATTTACAGTGTTTTCGTTAGTAAAAGTTATATTTCCGTTTAAATATTTAAAGTTTTTAAGATTATCAAATTTAACATTATCAAGCCTTTTTTCATAAATACTATTAGCTAATCTAATTCCACGAATTGTTCTTGCTAAACATGCTTGGCAATTTATTGCAAACCAAGTTAAACCAATTAAAAAAATTGGAACAAATATATAGGAAACTATTGCTTGATTAGACCAATGAGCTGCAGAGAGAAGTGGTATTTCTTGAATAATAGTCCAACCAAAAATTATTTGAACATATTTTGCATTTGCAAAATCATAAATATTAAATAATGTTGCAAAACCAACGCCACCAACTCCATTTTCTCCATGATCTGTAAAAATTAGTGAAAAATCAAATCTTCCAATTGCCCCAAGATATATTAAAATTGTCGTAACAGAAATAAGAATTAATAATACTGGGATTAAAGATTGTTTATAAAAATAGATAATGTTTTTCTTTCTTGCAACTTTAATAAATTTTTTCTTAGAATCAATAACTCCTGTTAAGACAACATCATGCATTAAAGAATCAACTTTTAGTGCTTGTTTTTTAGAAATATATTCTATTAAAATCGCAAATAAAATAAAAAATGCTAGCAAAAATATTATTAAGCAAACAAAAGCAATGATAAAACGTTTATCAGTTTCACTTAGTTTTAATAAAAATAGTGTAGTATTAAACTTCATTGATTTTCTCCATTGCTATTATCTTGATTTGTATTAAACATAACTTGTTGTAATTGTTGACTAACTTCTTTATCAACGTCATCTACGTTTTCTTTGCTAGTATTTAAATCTTGAATATCTTCTTGGTTTTGAATTGAAACAACTTCTACATCATTTTTTTGTTCTATTTGATTTATTGGTGCATTTTCAATTTGTGGAGGGTTGCTATTTTCAATTTGATTTGTGTTTGGATTCAAATTTAGATTTTGTAAATCTTTTGGATTTGTAAAAATATAATTATTAATAATTTGTTGTTTAACTTCTTGAGTTGGTTGGCTAGTTTGAGGTGCATCTTGTTTATTTACTTCTTCTTGTTCTTTTTGATTAGCCTTATTTATTATTTCTTGTGCTTCAAAATCTTCTTTTAATATTCCAAGTAATTTTCTTCCAGTAAAAAATCTAAATATGTTTACAAAAAACATACATATAAAAACGATAGTGCAATACACTACATAAACTGCAAAGGCAGCTAGTATTATAGGTGAGAGAATTAAATATAATAAACCTCTAAAAAAACCTTTAATGAACTTCATTCTTATTTATTATATCTTAATAACTTACTAATTACTAAATAAGAATTTAGTAATAAATAAATTGTTGATAACATAATCGCTTTAAAAATATCTATAAAATATAAGTTTAAGAAAATTGTTAGTAAGATTCCTATAATAAAAGACATGATAAAAAACACCATATTTAACCTTCTTTGATAATCTATATTTGGATATACATTTAATAATGTTCCACAGATTAAGAAAATATAAGAGAGAAAACTTACTTCACTAATAAAAGAAAATATTATAGATATTATTAAAAATAATAAAGAAATACATATGTTTTTGTAAGAAATAGATGTTTTAAAATTAAAGTTTAAAACTATTTTTACTTTTTTTAAAACGATATAAATGAAAAATATAGTAATAAAAGTTATCATCAAATTAACAATAAAAATTATTAAATGAAATAAAATAATAAAACTATAAGAAGCACTAATTGCTATTAAGTTTAAAGTTGAATCTATAAAATCAATACTATATATAACATTAATTAGTGGAATACTAATCTCAAATAAAATAAATGATATTATTGTTGAAAAAACAAAAATATTAAAGAATTGCTGTGTTTTTTTAATCATTAAGCCAATAGAAAAACCTAGAATTAAGCCAGGAATGATATAAAATAACACATTTCCAATATCTCCAAAACAGATAATAAAACTTAATAATATTGAAGCTAACATGAATAAAAGTGATACTTTAATTTTACTTTTATATGAAACATATGATGAAATTAAAGGATAAACAATAATCATTAATAAAAATGAAAAAGGAATAAAAATTAAAATTAAAGACATTACACAAACTAAAGCACTCATTAATGAGATGAAAGTTATATCGCTAGTTGTTATATATTTTTTATTCATATTTAATATATTAACATACATCTAAAATATTGAAAAAATATATATCTATTAAAACATAAAAAATATAAAGAGTTAAATAAATATTTATATTTATTTATGATATAATACTTTCTATGAGTTCGTATTTAGATAACTTAAATAAACAACAATATGATGCAGTTACTTGTAATGATAAATATTTAAGAATTATTGCTGGTGCTGGAAGTGGAAAAACTAGAGTTTTAACTTGTAGAATTGTTTACTTAATTAAAGAGTTAAATGCTAATCCTAGTTCTATTTTAGCAATTACTTTTACAAATAAAGTTGCTAATGAGATGAAAGAGAGAGCTATTAAATCATTAAATGAAGAAAATATAGTCATAAATAGAAGTGAACTATTAATAAAAACATTCCATTCATTTTGCTGCTATTTTTTAAGAAGAGAAATCGCTTCTAATTTAAATTTTAGTAATAATTTTATTGTTTTAGATGAAGTTGATCAAAAAGAATTTATTAAACAAAGTGCTGTTTCTTTAGGATTTGAAAAAAAGGATGAAATTATTAATAAAGCAGTTAATTTTATTCAAAAATGGAAAGGGAAAGGATATTATCCAAATAATAAAAATATTGACACCAAGTTTGTTGGAGGAGATGATATTTTAAAAATTTTTGAAGTATATGAAGGTTTAAAAAACGCGAATTATGCTTTAGATTTTGATGATTTAATTTTAAAAACGATTCAAATTTTAAAAATTAATGACAAAGTTAGACATAAATGGCAAGAAAGATTAAAAAATATTTTAATTGATGAATTTCAAGATACTGATGATGTTCAATACGAACTTTTAAATTTATTAGTTGGAGAAAACTCTACTTTATATGTTGTTGGAGATCCAGATCAAACTATTTATACATGGAGAGGTGCTAATCAAGATATTATCTTAAATTTAGAAAGAGATTTTCCTGGCTTAAAAACAATCATATTAAATCAAAATTATCGATCAAGTAAAAAAATACTAGATGTTTCTAATAACTTAATTGCACATAATTCATTAAGATTTAAAAAAGATTTAGTAACTCAAAATGAAGAAGGGACTGATATTGAATTATTTAATGGATTTTCTAGAAATGAAGAAGCAGATTTTGTAATTTCTAACATAATTAAATTAAAAAGTGAAAATCCAGATTTTACATATAATGATGTAGCAATATTATATCGTTCAAATTATATGTCTAATGCAATTGAAAAGAAGATGTTTTTAAATAAAATTCCTTATGTATTATATGGATCAACAAAATATTATCAAAGATTAGAAATTAAATTGATGATTGCATATTTTAGATTATTATTAAATCCAAATGATAATATTTCATATTTAAAAATAATCAATGCACCTCGAAGAAAAATTGGCGAAAACACAATATCTTTACTACAAGAAGAATGTAATAGACATAAATTAAGTATTTATCAATATATTGAGGATATTTCAAATTATAATGATACAAAATTAAAATTTACTACAATAATTGCACTTCAAACTTTAAATTCTATTATAAAAGAGACAAATTCTATTTTAAGTAGTAATAACTCTGATATTGTTTTAACTTTAAAAAATTATATTGAGAAAATTGGTTTACTTTCTTATATTGAAGACTTAGAAAACGTCGATGATAGAATTGAGAATGCTTTATCTTTATATGATGATTTAGCAAACTTTTTAAAGGAAAGTGATGATAATACTTTTGGTGAATATTTAGAAAACGTCGCTCTTGCATCTGCGCAAGATGATGTAAAAGATGGAGATAAAGTAAAATTAATGACTATACATACTGCAAAAGGTTTAGAGTTTAAATATGTTTTTGTCATCTTTTTAAATCAAGATTGTTTTCCAAATGCTAGATCAATTATAGAAAGTCCAAAAACTGGAATAGAAGAAGAAAGAAGATTATGCTATGTTGCATTTACAAGAGCAAAAGAAAAACTATTTTTATCTTGTAATAAAGAGTATTCATATGTTTCTGGAAAGGACGGCGTACCAAGTATATTTTTTAAAGAAGCAGGTTTAAAATTTAAGAAAGATGTTTTGTTTAACAATAAAAGATATGAAACATTTAATAGAATTAACTATAGTGAAAGAGAAAAATCTTCAATTGTAGATATGATTAATAAAATGAATAAAAAAGATGTTTTGGTTGATTATAAAGTTGGAGATAAAGTTTTACATAGAAGCTTTGGTGAAGGAAAGGTTGTTAATATTTTAGATGATATATTAACAATTGATTTTGAAAGCCAAGGAAAAAAGAATATTTTAAAAACTTTTAAAGGTTTAGAAAAAATAAATTAAAGGAGAAGTGTAATGTTAGATCCAAAACAAAGAATTGATGAATTAACAAAATTATTAGATCAATATAATTATGAATATTATGTTTTAAATCAAAGTAGTGTTGATGATGCAACATTTGATAATTTAATGGATGAATTAATATTATTAGAAAAAAAGTATCCTCAATATAAACATAAGTTTTCTCCAACAAGTAGAGTTGGTGGACAAGTAGTTGATTCATTTAAAAAGATTACACATAATATTTCAATGCTTTCTTTAGGCGATGTATTTAATTTTGATGAGTTAAAAGATTTTGATAGAAAAGTAAAAGAAGCTATTGGAAGCGATGAAGTCTCATACGTTGCAGAGTTAAAAATCGATGGTCTTGCAATGTCTTTAAGCTATGATAATGGTGAGTTATCTTATGCTGCTACAAGAGGAGATGGAGTTACTGGAGAAGATGTAACTAGTAATGTTATTACAATAAAAAGTGTTCCATTAAAATTAGATATAAAAGAGCATATAGAAGCAAGAGGAGAAGTTTATATGCCAAAGTCTTCTTTAGAAGGACTAAATAAAGAATTGATAGCTGAAAATAAAACTCCTTTTGCAAATTGTAGAAATGCTGCTGCTGGAAGTATTAGAAATTTAGATTCTAGCATTGCCGCTAAAAGAAAACTTGATAGTTTTATTTATTACTTAGTTCAACCTGAAAAATATGGCATTAAAACTCATTGGGAAGCATTAAACTTCTTAGAAAAAAATGGTTTTAGAGTAAATAAATTTAGAAAATTATGTCATAGTTTTGAAGATGTAATAAGTTTTATTAATGAAGTAGAAAAAGAAAGACCTAATTTAGAATATGATATAGATGGAGTTGTTTTAAAAGTTAATGATTTTTCTAAATATGATTTAATTGGATATACGGCAAAAACTCCAAAATGGGCAATTGCATATAAGTTTCCTCCAAAAGAGGTTATTACTAAATTATTAGATATAGTTTTTACTGTTGGAAGAACTGGAAAAATTACACCAAATGCAATATTATCTCCTGCTAGAGTTCAAGGAAGCTTAATTCAAAGAGCAACTCTTCATAATGAAGATTTTATTAAAGATAAAAATTTAATGGTTGGAGATTATGTAAGCATTAGAAAAGCTGGTGATGTTATTCCAGAGGTTGTTAGACCAATAATTGAGAAAAGAGATGGAAGTCAAAAAGAGTTTAAAATGATTGAAAATTGTCCAATTTGTGGAAGTCAATTAATTAAAATAGAAGCAATGCATTTTTGTCCTAATAAGGATTGTCCTGCAAGAAATATTGAAAAAATAATTCATTTTGCTTCAAGAAATGCCATGGATATTGATGGAATGGGTGAAAAAGTATGTGAACAATTTTTCAATCAAGGATTTATAAAAGATATTATTGATATATATAATTTAGAAAATTATAAAGATGATATTATCCAAATTGATGGATGGAGTAATAAATCATTTCAAAATTTAATTGATGGAATAAATAAATCTAAAACAAATTCTTTAGAAAGACTTTTGTTTGGACTTGGAATAAAAGAAGTTGGAGAAAAAATGGCTAAGGTTTTAGCAAAGATTTTTAAAGATATTGATACTCTTTCAAAAGTAAGTTATGAAGATTTAATATCAATAAATGACGTTGGTCCAGTTGCTGCAAATAGTATAGTTAATTATTTTTCAAATCAAAGTAATTTAGACTTAATTGAAAAATTAAAAAGTGTTGGAGTAAACGTAAAATATTTAAAAGAAGACTTTATTAATACATCAAATTACTTTTATAATAAAAAGGTTGTCCTTACTGGAACACTATCTAAATATACTAGACCCGAAGCAACTGAGATTCTTGAAAATCTAGGAGCCAAGGTTCAAGGAAGTGTTTCAAAAGTAACGGATATAGTTATTTATGGTGTAGAAGCTGGTAGCAAACTTGAAAAAGCTAAGAAATTTAATGTTCTTACATTAAATGAAGATGAGTTTATTGAAAAACTAAATTCTAATAATAATTAAGAAGAAAGGAGAAACTATGAAAGAAATAAATATTGATGTATTAAAAGATGCATCACTAAGATTAATGTTTAAAATGAGTGATGAAGAATATAATACTTTATTACAAGAATTTGATATTTTATTTAAACAAATGGCAATGATTTCAAAAATTAAAAATGTTGATAATGTAATGCCAATGACTTTTCCTTTTAATATAAATACAAATTATTTAAGAGAAGATGAAGTAAAAGATGTAATATCAAAAGAAGATGTCTTAAAAAATGCAAAAGAAGTAAAAGATGGACAAATTAAACTTCCAAAGGTGGTGAAACAATGAGTTATTTAGATTTAAGTATTAAAGATATTCATCAAGCATTACTAGATAAAAAAACTACTCCTTTAGAGTTAACAAAAGAAGCTCTTTTAAGAGCCCACGCTGATACATGTAATAGTTTTGAATATATTTGTGAAAATGAAGCTTTAGAATTTGCAAAAACATTAAATGATGTTGAAAAAGATAATTTATTATATGGAATACCATATTTATTAAAAGATAATTTTTCAACAAAAGATATACCAAGCTGTGCTTCTAGTAATATTTTAAATGGATATATACCAATTTTTGATGCAACTGTTGTTAAAAAATTAAAAGATAAGAAAGCTATTTTAATTGGAAAAACAACAATGGATGAACTTGCAATGGGTGGCAGTGGAACAACCGGACATAAAGGTATAACTTATAATCCATATGATATTAGTAAAACTAGATTATGTGGAGGAAGCAGTTGTGGAAGTGCTGCCGCAGTAGCACAAGCCGTTACTCCATTTGCTTTAGGAAGCGATACAGGAGATAGTGTTAGAAAACCAGCTTCATTTAACTCTTTAGTTGGTTTTAAACCAACATGGGGAAGAATATCAAGATTTGGTTTATTTCCATTTGCTCCAAGTCTAGATCATGTTGCTTATTTTACAAGAAGTGTTGAAGATGCTGCTATAGTTTTAGATGCAATAAGCGGTAGAGATAAATCTGATTCAACATGTTTTGATATGGATAGTACTAATTCATATGAAAATTTAAATAAATATAATTTAAATGGATGCAAAATTGTTATTTTAAATGAAATTATGGATTCATTTAAAGATGAACAATTAAAAAATAAATTAAATAATTTTATAGAATTATTAAAATCACGTGGTGCAATTATAAATTATGTTGATTTTAATAAAAGTTTATTAGAAGCAATTTTTCCAACATATTTTGTTATATCATGTGCTGAGGCAACATCTAATAATGCTAATTTAGATGGTATTAAATTTGGTGATAGAAAAGATGGAAACACATATCAAGAAGTCATGATTAATACTAGAACTGCTGGATTTTCTGAATTAATTAAAAGAAGATTTGTTATTGGTAGTTTTGTCTTAATGAGTGAAAATAGAGAAGAATTATTTATTAGAGCACAAAAAGCTAGAAGATTAATTGTTAATCGATTAAATGAAATAATGAAAGATAATGATATTTTACTAACTCCAGCTGCTCCAAGTATTTCTCCAAAAATTAAAGAAAGTAGCGATAAATTAAGTGATACTTATTTAATTGCTGATAATCATTTAGCTTTAGAAAACTTCTCTGGTATGCCAAGTATAACAATACCATTTGCCTTTAAAGATGATATGCCTTTTGGAATTAATTTAAGTAGTAAAATATTGCAAGAAGATTTACTTCTTTCAATTTCAAGTAAATTTGAAGAATTAATTGGATTAAAAGGTGTTTCTGTAAGAAATTATAAAGAGTATTTGAAGGAGGAAAAATAATATGAATTTTGAAGCAGTTATTGGTCTTGAAATACACGTTGAGACAAAATCAAATTCTAAAATGTTTTCTTCTTCACCAAATAAGTTCTCTACTAATCCTAATTCACAGTGTAGTGTTTTTGATTTAGCATTTCCAGGAGTCATGCCAAGTGTTAATAAAAAATGTGTTATTAATGCTTTAAGAGTATGTCATGCTTTACACATGAAAATTGATAATGAATTATGGTTTGATAGAAAAAATTACTTTTATAGTGATCTTCCAAAGGGATATCAAATAACTCAACAATTTAGACCAATTGGAAAAGATGGATATTTAATTTTAGATATCGATGATAAAAAAGTAAGAATTAATATTGAAAGATTACATATGGAAGAAGATACTTGTAAGCAACTTCACTTAAGAGATGAAACATTGCTAGATTATAATAGAGCTGGTGTTCCATTAATTGAAATTGTTTCTAGACCAGAAATTAAAAATGGACTTGAAGCAATGAAATATGTTGAAAAAATAAGAGATATTGTAACTTATGCAGATGTTAGTGATGGTAAGATGGAAGAGGGTTCTTTAAGATGCGATGTTAATGTTTCAATAAGACCAGTTGGAAGTGAAAAATTTGGTACAAAAGTTGAAATTAAAAACCTTAATTCTTTAGCAAACATTCAAAAAGCGATTGATTTTGAAATTAAAAGACAATCAAGTTTACTTTTAAAAGGTATTGCAATTGAGCAAGAAACAAGAAGATATGATGAACTTAAAAAAGAAACTGTTTTAATGAGAGTTAAAACAGATGCTGTTGATTATAAATATTTTACAGAACCTAATATTATTCCAATTTTATTAAGTGATGAATTTATTACTGATGCAATTACAAGTTGCCCAGAATTACTAGATCATAAATTAGAAAGATATATGAATGAATATAAATTATCTAAGTATGATAGTCTTGTAATTTTATCAAATAAAGATAATGCAAATTATTTTGAAGAAATACTTAAATATACTAATGAATATAAACTTGCTGCTAACTGGGTTAGTGTAGATATTCAATCATATTTAAACAAAACAAATAAAAGTATTTTAGAATTTCCAATCTCTAGTAAAGATATTGCAACTTTAATAAATGCTATTAAAGATAATAAAGTATCAAATAAAATTGCAAAAGATATTTTTAATAAAGCATTACAAGGAGAAAATATTGAAGAATTGCTAGAAAAATCAAATCAAGTATCTGATGTAAGTGAATTATTAGAGTTAGTTAATGAAGTACTTGATCAAAATCAAGAATCTATTAATTTAATTAAAAATGGAAAAGATAGAGCTCTTGGATTTTTAGTTGGACAAGCTATGAAACTTAGTAAAGGTAAAGCAAATCCTGCTTTAACTTCTAAACTTATAAAAGAAGAAATAGAAAAAAGATAATCTTAATTAAATAATTTATGAAAAAATAATAAAATAAAAAAGGGGATATTTTATGAAAAACATTCTTGTTACTGGTGGAACTGGTTATATTGGATCACATACTGTTGTTGAATTAATTAATGCTGGATATAATCCAATAATTGTAGATAATTTATCTAATTCTAAGATTCAAGTTTTAGATAGAATAAAAACTATAACTGGAGTTGATGTAAAATTTTATAAATTAGATTGTACAAAGTATGATGAATTTGAAGAAGTTTTTAAAAATGAAAAAATAGATGCTGTAATTCATTTTGCTGGACTAAAAGCAGTTGGAGAATCTTGTCAAAAGCCTTTACTTTATTATGAAAATAATGTTGGTTCTGCAATAGTTTTACTAAACTTAATGAAAAAATATGATGTTAAAAATGTAATCTTTTCTTCTAGTGCAACTGTATATGGAGAACCAAAAAGTGTACCATTTTATGAATATTTTGAAGTAAATCACGCTACAAATCCATATGGTGAAACAAAAATAATGATAGAAAGAATAATGCAAGATTTTACAAAAGTAAATAAAGGTTTTAAAGCTATATTATTAAGATATTTTAATCCAATTGGAGCACATAAAAGTGGATTAATTGGAGAAGAACCTGTTGGTATTCCAAATAATTTAATGCCATATATTACACAAGTTGCAATTGGTAAACTTGAATATCTTAGAGTTTTTGGAAATGATTATGATACTGTTGATGGAACCGGAGTTAGAGATTATATTCATGTAGTTGATTTAGCTTTAGGACATGTTGCAAGTTTAGCAAAATTTAGTAATGATTTTTCTTGGATTGCTTATAATTTAGGCACAGGAAAAGGAACAAGTGTTCTTGAATTAGTTAATGCATTTGAAAAAGCTAATAATATAAAAATTCCTTATAAAATAGTAGAAAGAAGACCAGGTGATATAGCTATATCTTATGCAAACGCTGATAAAGCAAAAAAAGATTTAGGATGGAGTACGAAATATAATATAATAGATTGTTGTAAGGATTCTTGGAATTTCCAAAATAAGAATCCTGATGGCATAAAATAAGATAACAAATTTACTAATTATTTAAGGGGGCAAAATAATTATGAAAAAATTAATCTTAATGTCTGGTGTGCCTGGAAGTGGAAAATCTACTTGGGCTAATAAGTATAAAATAGATCATAAAAACGAAAATGTTTTTATTGTTGCTAGTGATGAAATTAGAAAAGAATTAGGTGGAAGATATCAATATTTTGATGAAGAAAGCAAAGTTTGGAGCCTATTCTTATCTAGAACTAATGATTATGCAAAGCTTTATAATGATGTAACAGTTATTATGGATGCTACAAATTTAACAAATCATTATAGATTGATGTATTTAAATTCAACTCCATCTTTTGATTTTCATACATTAATTAATTTTAATTTACCTCTTGAAAGAGTTTTAAAACAAAATAAGATGAGGGAAGATGGAAGAGTCGTTAACGAAGACGCTATGAAAATGTTAATTAATGAATACGAAGATGTAAGTAGCGAAGTAATGGATTCTTTTGACGAATATATAGAAATTAAATAATTCTATATATTCTATACATTGCCTCGTGGGCAAGTGGTAAGCCAGGTGGCTCTGAACCACCGATGCCAAGGTTCGAATCCTTGCGAGGCAGCCACTCTAACATTATGGTTTGACTGTCTAAGATGATGGTTCAAACCTTTTTTATGTTAATCACGGATATAAAATGTACATAAATCACGGCGAAAAATGTACACTTCTTTAGTTGATACTAAAGGAGTTTATATGAAAGAGGATTTATGGATGAGTATAAGAAGTGATAGATTAAAAGGATTAAG
>JADIMN010000143.1 GCA_017694735.1 Candidatus Alectryobacillus merdavium | reverse complement strand
GATATTCACTACAAGAAGAATATAGTGTTTGTATTTTTAATATCAAATCACTCTTTTTTTTATTAATATAGTTAATCGCTATCTCATCATTTACAAAAAGAGATAATTGTAGTGCTTGTTCTGTATCTACATTAAAATTATTATTAAAACGTTCTCCTAACCCATTAAACATATCATGATTATGATTATTTATCCATTCAAATGATATTAAATGAACTCCAAAATAATATTTTGCTAAATACTCATATTTTCTCACTAAATCTAAAATACTCTCGTCTGTTATAATTTCTAATGTAATATCTTTACTATCTAAAAGATTTTTAATTTCTATATATTTTTTAGCTTTCGTAGATAACGGTTTATTACTATATAAAACAATATAATCTATCTTGTTTCCATAATATTCTACTGCCTTTTTAATTGAATGCAAAATTTGGCTATATGATATTTTATCCTCAAAAAATTTTGCTTGAAATCCTATCCATCTATTATTTAATTCATCATAAACTGGTTCTGCTTCTATTCCTGGATTATTAGGATTAGAATGTACAGTCTTGATTTTTTTATTTTTAGAAAGATATTCATTTACAAATAATTGACGACATAAATTTTCGAATTTAATACGAATACCTTTATCATCTACAATTGTATCTTTAAATTGTTCCCATGTTAGTTTATAAAGCATTTTATTTACTCCTACTATATTTTTCATATTTTCTTCTATAATACTCTATCGTTCTATACTCTAAAACATCTCTCATATTATCTACAAAAACTTTATTCTTTATAACCTCTTTTAGATTTTCATTTAAAGCTAATGCAAAACCTTCTTTTTCTACAAAGAAGGTTTTCCCTGAAGCTTTTAGATATTTTATCGGCATGGATTTTGCTTTTGCTAGGTGCTGTTTATCTGTTATTTTTAAGTATTTAGCATAAGTCATATCACTTGCAAAATCTTTCCAGTTTTTATTTTTACTGAAAAATTCTTTCCATACAGATAAAACATCTTCATCTGTTATCGCTAATTTTATATTTCCTTGATTATAAAAAGCATACAATATCGGCATTTTATATACTTTTTGCATATCTGTCGTTTCTATTAAATCGATAAAATCTCTGCCAATAATTTTATATACTGCTTTTTCATCATCAGACAACTCATTTAAATCATTTAAGAAATCTAAATAATGTCTGAATGGATTTTCTTTTGCATGGCTCATACAGTATTGATAAATACTATCTTCCATATAAGTGAATAACTCTACTCTTGTCAGTTTTTTATTATCTAACAGCTCTTTAATACGAAAATACTCATTGATTATTTTTTCCTTCATGGATAAAGCTTTCATATCCAATCGCTTAAACAAATCTATCAATTGTATATCAAAATCGAGAATACACTCGTCTGGTAAATCTTCTTCTTGATATACATATGCTCTTTTTCTCTCGGTTGTAGTTCCTGTTAACAGTGAAATAAATTTGCCAGCTTTTACATAATTACCTATAAAGTCCAATACATTTAAATATCTTTTGCCTTGATAAGTGCGCAATCCTCTGCCTAATTGCTGTAAAAAAACAATCGGCGATTGTGTTGGTCTTAAAAACATCACCATATCTACAGAAGGTATATCTAAGCCTTCATTAAACATATCTACAGAAAAGATAACTTTTATTTGTCCCTGCTTCAACTTGTTTATAGCTTCTTGCCTATTCATGGCATATTCACCATCAGCATTACTATAAACAGCTACAGAGGCAATCCCTCTTTTATTAAAATCTTTTGCCATCATTTCCGCATGTTGTTTTGAACAGCAAAAGCCCAAAGCTTGCTTTGAATGATATTTTTGATAATACTTGTAAATCAAGTCAAATCTTTGTTTATTGCCTTTATATATACTTGTGAGTTCTTCTTCACTGTATTTGCCTTTTACTAAACGCAAATTGGAATAATCTGTTTCATCATATATACCATAGTAATGAAATGGCACTAGTATTCCTTTGTTTATCGCTTCTTTTAAAGTTATTTCATAAGGCACATTATAATCACACAATTCGTCTATGTTCTTTCCATCTAATCGTTCAGGTGTAGCCGTTAATCCTAAAAGAAATTTCGGTTTAAAATAATCTACAATCTTTTTATATTGATTGTTTACTGCATGATGAAATTCATCTATGATGATATATTCAAAATAATCTCTAGGAAAATATGCTTCATTTAAGTATTCATCTTTGGCTAAAGTCATGACAGAAGCAAAAATCATGGATTTATCTTTGTCCTTTTGTTTTCCATCAAAAAATCCATAATCATCGGATTTACGCACATTTTTAAAAGCTTCTACTGCTTGTTTTAATATCTCTTCTCTATGTGCTACGAATAATATTCTTCTATAATTCACTGAATCAAATGCTGATAAATACGTTTTGCCAATGCCTGTGGCTGCATGAATTAAAGCTTTTGTCGCTCCTTCATTTCTGCTGTTATTTAAGGCATACAATGCCTCTATTTGTACGCCTCTTGGCTGAATTAATGGAATGATATTTGTATCCTGTGTTTTATATTTTTCTAAATCCTTAATGACTGCTGGT